>CAMCUG010000105.1 GCA_945878835.1 Chryseobacterium gleum
CCGTCTGGATCAATCAATTGTGATCCTGCTGGGTTCCATCCTTGGAAATCACCCGCAACGAAGATACCCGCCGGGTTAACACCCGCACCCTCTTGAGTCATGTCTACACGGAAACGAATTGTGTTCTCTCCGCAAGCAGCACATGAAGCATAACATACCGTCATGCTCTCAGTTGCATTCAAACCTGAAACAGACCAAAAACGATTGTCGTTTCCGTTAACTTCAACCTGACATGCAGCAGGAACGTCTTCAGCCATTGGCCAATCGTTACCGTTAATGAATTTGAATTCATAACGCTCTGCAACTAAATTTAAAGTCACAGACCAGATACCATTTCCTTGATCTGCTAATGCAATAGCAGAAGGATTCCAATTAACATACGCTGCGTTTTCCGCAGTACCATCGTAGTTAACGTCGTTGAAATTTCCAGCCATGTGAACGCCATTCGCGTCTACTGCTGTGCCAGTCATGTCAACATTAAACGTTACAGCAACTTGGGCTTGAGCCATCATTGCAGATAACGCTACGAAACAGAATGTAAAGATTTTTTTCATAGTTTGTTAAATTAAATTACTGTAGTTCATGTACTTTTAACACTTTCCAAATATATATCGAAAAAATGATGCACACCCAACTAAGACGTAAATCATGAAAAAAAGTTTCGTGTACTTTTCCACAATCCTCTTGTTCATGTCCTCTTTCGTCTTTGGTCAAAACCCAAATTACCTCGAGCGCATAGACCCCCCGAACTGGTTTAGCAATATGAACAATCCGAATTTCGAATTACTCTTTTATACCTTAGACAGCGAAAATATCACCATTTCACTGGACCAAAGAAGTCAATCCTGCGCACAAATTTTATCGGTTGAAAAGTCCAAATTGAACAATTATTATTTCGTTGAAGTTTCTCTTTTAAGCCAGCCGAAAGAAAATGTCATTTTTTTTCAAATTGAAAAAGACGGACAATTTGGAATGTGTATTCAACCTTATTATATCTATCCAAAATCAGCCAAGCCACAAGGCCTTTCTCAAAAAGACGCCATGTATATGGTTTTTCCCGACAGATTTGCCAATGGTAATGTGAAGAACGACTCTATAACTAACTACTTTCAAGGTGTTCATCGAGACGAACTCAAAGGCCGCCGAGGCGGAGACATTCAAGGAATAAGCGATCATCTCGAATACATCAGCGATCTTGGATTTACAGCACTTTGGATAAACCCCATGGTTGAAAACAACGAAAAGAAAGACTCTTATCACGGTTATGCAACTACTGATTCTTATTTAATTGACCCTCGCTTCGGAACACTGAATCAACTTCAAGATTTAACAGAAGACATGCGAAAAATGAAAATCAAGCATGTTTGGGACGTCGTATACAATCATTGGGGAGATCAGCATCAGCTTTTCCGCGAAATGCCCGACAGCAATTGGTTTCATCAGTTTCCGACCTACACAAAAACAAACTACCGCGCAGAGACCCTGATGGATCCCTACGCTAGTGAGTACGATAAGAACTTAATGGCTAACGGGTGGTTCGACAAACATATGCCCGACCTGAACCAACAAGACCCTCACCTTTCCAAATACCTCATTCAAAATTCCATTTGGTGGATTGAAATGAGCAAAATAGATGCATTCCGAATAGATACCTACAGCTACCCTGACCAATTATTTATATCGAAGTTGAATGCTTCATTGAAGGAAGAATATCCCAATCTCTTCCTGTTCGGAGAAACTTGGGTACAAGGATCTGCCGTTCAAGCTTGGTTTCCCGAAGGAAAAAAAGTTGGTCAAGATTTCAATTCTAAGTTAGACGGGGTAACCGACTTCCAATTGTACTTCGCCATGACCAAAGGGCTCGTTGAACCTTTTGGTTGGGAAGAAGGACTGAGAAGAATTGAATTAGACTTGGCGCACGATTATCTTTATGCTCATCCGGAAAATCTCGTTACGTTCTTAGATAACCATGATTTAGCGCGCATCTATTCCCTTCTGAATAAAGATTTCGAGAAATGGAAAATGGCTCATGCCATGTTACTAACGTTTCGAGGCATTCCATGTATTTATTATGGAACGGAAATTCTCATGACCGGATTTTGCGATCCAGATGCTCATGTGCGTGAAGAGTTTCCGGGTGGGTGGTCGGACCAAAAGGTGAATGCCTTCGAAAAGAAAGGTAGAACTGAGATTCAAAATGAAGCATTCGACTTCATTCAAACCCTTTTGAACTATCGAAAGAAAAACGAATGGCTAGCAACAAGCAAACTCACTCAATTCGTTCCGAACGACAACACCTATGCATACGCTAGGAAGTCGGTTGATGGAAAGAAAGCTCTTCTTTGTATTTACAATTTGAATGGAAGTGCCTTTGACTTTCCCATGGAATCACTGAAAGAAATAACTCTGAATCTGAAAACCGGAAAAAACATTGTGAACAGAGAATCCGTTTCTTGGAAAAATATACTCTCCATTCCATCAAAAGGATTTTACTTAATTGAAATTTCACTCTAGTTTTGAAATTAAATAATAACACCACGAGATTACTTTTTTCACTTTTAGCAATCGGAATGATTAGCGCTATTTTTTTCGCGCAAGTGCAGAAGAAAAATCAAAGGGGGCAACAACATGCCGCGAGAAATTAGAAAACAACATCAATAAACTGAACACTTCAAAAAAAATACTTTTCGCAGCACTCGATTGGGGCTATGGGCATATGACTCGCCTCAGCGAGCGCATCTCACAGTTCATTGCTGAAGGAAACTATGTTGAAATAGCATGTTCCGAAAATCAAGAGTCGTTTTTCAGAAACAAATTTCCTAAAATTCAACTCTACGTAGCACTTCCAAATAATCACATTCAAATTGAAAGTGGAAAAGGTCTGTTTTTCAAACTAGGCCTGCGTGTTTTCGAGTTTCGAGCGAATTGGACAAAAGAAAAACGCTGGTTGGAAGAACATCTTGAATTCAACTCTTACGACATTATTTATTCAGACAATCGTTACGGCTTTTACAGCCCTAACGTTCATTCGGTTTTACTTACGCATCAGCTTATCTTGCCCGGACCAAAATTGCTTTTATTATTTCCGCAATTGGTTCTAAACAAGAACTTGAAAAATTTCAATGAAATCGAAATTCCTGACTTCCAAAACTCACCAAAACTTAGCGGAAAACTGAGTCTTGTGAAAGGGAATTCTCATGCCAAGTTCATTGGACCGCTTAGTCAGATCAAGCCACTTCAAACAGCGACAAAAAAACAATTGTTGTTAATATTAGCGGGCCCAGAACCTCAGCGTTCGCAATTCGCTAAGGACATAATTGAAGAAGTTGTTCAAATCGGATTCCCAATTATAGTTACTGGTGAAAGCAAGCCATTGCCAAAATCAGATTTAGTCCGAGAATTAGGATATTGCAGCAGTGACATACTTGAACAATTGATGAACGAATCATCACATATTGTTTGCAGATCCGGATATAGCACACTCATGGAATTAGCCGCTATTGGAAAAAAAGCATTGCTCATTCCTACATCGGGGCAATTCGAACAAGAATATTTAGCCAAATATTGGGAGGAACAATTTAACTTCCCCACGGCAGATGAAAACGAAATTTCTACGAAAGATTTTGTAGATTATCTCAATACCTCTACAAATTTTGAACGACGTTAACAAAGACGAATTTTACATGAAGATGGCCATTAAGGAAGCCATCTATGCTGCTGAACAAGACGAAGTTCCAGTAGGATGCGTCATTGTTGCAGAAGACCGCATTATTGCTCGCGGATTTAACCTAGTCGAACGCCTGCACGACTTTACCGCCCATGCGGAAATGCAGGCGTTTACAGCCGCTTCAGAGTATCTGAGTGGCAAGTCTTTGGACAAATGCACCTTGTACGTCACATTAGAACCTTGTGTTATGTGCGCCGGAGCGGCTTACAATACGCGTATTGGCCGAATGGTCTTCGGGGCCTTCGACGCAAAAAGAGGATTTAGTCTTTTTCAAACCGAAGATAAAAAACTGCTACACCCTAAGACTGAGTGGATTGGAGGCGTGCTAGAAGACGACTGTGCAATCATTTTGAAACAGTTCTTCGAGAACAAGCGGAAATAGGTCAATGACTATTTTTCCACATTTATTAACATTTCTTTTCGAAGCGACATAAGCCGTTTAGATTTGCGAGTCCGGTGCGATTTTGTCGCGCAACATTTGACCTAAACTTTTTCCTATGATAACCCGAATTATTGGGATAAACACCAGCACCTATGTGAACGCAGAAATGCGTCTAGACGATTGCGATTCGTTGCAATTGGTAGGGCCTAACAACGTTGGTAAGTCAACCCTTATTTACACCTTAAACTTCTTGTTCATTGTAGATGGATCGAAGATGTCCTTTTCCGGACAACGACGCGGAGATAAAGAAACCATTCACCACTACTTCCCTACTCACAACCAGAGTTACATTATTTTCGAAATCAAGAAGAATAATTCAAGCTATTGCATACTTGTCAAGCGCGACAGCGATGGCGAGTTGGAATACTTCCGCTTTTCTGGAGAATACAATGCCGAAAACTTCTTCAAAAAAGAAGGTGCTCACCAACGCATTCGTAAATGGGACGAAGTTCAAGATGAGCTAAAAACTGCTCACGCAGAACTTTACCTATTCAAAAGCAAAACAGAGGTCTTTAATACCGTGTATTCACGAGGAAGAAAGAACGATGCTGTTATTTGGTTGGAAGATAGTGTTCGAACAGATGGACTTTCAAACAACTTCTCGAAGGTTTATCGCTATTTGATTAACTCGAAGTTAATCACAAACAAAACCTTGAAAGAGAGTTTGATCGTTGCAGACAATCGCGAAAACGAGGGGTTGAGTTTTTCACAGAAAAACAAAAAAGACATCAACGATTTGCTTCGCATTAACGAAGAAATCCGAACAGTCAAGAGCATTCAAAAAGAGTTCGAAGATTTTCGTGAAGTGGCGAATTTATTCAAAGCAAAAACTCGCATTGTCAGCGAGTTAGTTTTTGCCTTCGACAAACAATACAACGGTGTTATCAATGAACTCGACAGTTCTCGTTTAGAAAAGGAGAAGCAATATCAAACGACACTTCTTAACCTGAATGAAAAGCTCAAACCAAAGCAAGAAGAATTAAACCGAGAATTGGGAAAGCGCGAGTTGGAAGTTGAAATTCAAGAAAAAACGTTCATCAATCTTCAAACACAATTAGATGAAATTGCGTCGTTCGAAGGAAAGAAATTCTTAGAAGAATCTTTGCTGAATCTCGATGCAAAACGTCGCGAATCTGAGGTGCGCATTACCATGGTTGAGAATCAAAAATTGGATTCGAAAAACCTGGAAGTAAAGCTTCAGAAGATAGATTTGACTTGCCGAAAACTGGAAGCGCAAATCAAAAATTACGACGATCAGTTAATTCATAAAATAACAGCGAAAGACGACATTCGCAAGATCTTGAACACTGTCTTTTCTCAAGAATTCGCAGCATTACCAAGTAAGTTGGTGAAGAAAAAAATCACGAAGGCTGGAACTACATTGAGCATTTTCGACGGAGAGATCACACTTCCAAAAGATTTAGTTCTTGCCGACATTCCCTCGGTGAAGTCTTTGAAAGAAGAACTTCAAGAATTGAAGAGAGAAAAAGTTGAGTTAGAGAAACTATGGGCCGTTGC
>CAMCUG010000106.1 GCA_945878835.1 Chryseobacterium gleum
CGAATTGTTTTTCTGCGCTGATTGAACGCCAACTTCACCACTTGCTTGAATTCTTTTTGTTGCGAAGTAACAACACGGTGAGGCCTGCGCTGCATGCGCAAGACCCCGCTTTTTACTTTCGGCGGAGGATTGAATACTTCCGGTTCAACAGTGAAGAGATATTTTATTTCGTAATGCGCCTGAAGGAGGACCGACAAAATGCCATAGTCTCTGCTTCCCGGGCCCGATGCTATGCGCTCGGCGACTTCTTTTTGAAACATGCCCACTACTTCCGGAACGCATTCCCACTCGTCTAAAACTTTGAATAAAATCTGTGAAGAGATGTTGTACGGAAAATTTCCAACCACACAAAAATTATCGCCGAAGCTCTCTTTCAAATTCATGCGAAGAAAGTCTTCTTCGAAAATTCTACCACGAAGTGCCGGGTAGTAGGCATTCAAATAAGCGACCGACTCGTTGTCTAATTCCACCACAGACGTCTCGAAAGGCATTTTCATTAAGAACTGAGTAAGTGCACCAGTGCCAGGCCCCACCTCAATAATTTTCTTCGTTTCGCCTACGCCAGTAATGGCTTCAGCAATTCTTTCGCAGATAGACAGATCCAATAGGAAATGCTGACCTAGGTGTTTTTTCGGACGGACCTTCACCTTGCAAAGCAAAGCGAAAATGGCGATACTTGGGTTCCATTTGTTGAACATTGTAAAGTGAAAAAGTACTGGATTGAAAAAGTGTTTGTCCAGAAAATTGATTTAGTTTCGAGAAGTGGTAAGCTATCTCGATATAATTCTAGTCCTCATCGTTGCATGGGCACTTTGGCGCGGTTGGATGAACGGCTTTGTTTCAGAGCTCTTTTCATTCCTTGCTTTTTTCGTTGGAATATACGCAGCCGTGTATTTATCTGAAACTGTAGCGAAGATGATTGGTGCAACAGATGGCTCCATGAGCACGCGTGTTGCGGTGTTCCTGGGCATTTTCTTAGTGGTGGTTATTGGAATGTATTTCTTAGGAAAGCTCATTTCGAAAAACATCAAAGGTGGCGGCGAAAAATGGAACAAAGCTTTAGGAGCTACATTTTCATTGGCGAAATATTTACTGGGAACCAGTTCGCTCTTCGTTATGTTGCATGCGCTCGACGATAAGTTTCACATGATTCCGCAATCGCAAAAAGACGCTTCAATTGTGTACGAACCGGTCAACGATTTTTCAAAGACTGTCATTCCCGCCATCGAAGATTTTGATAAGCATCTTCCCGAAAAAGAGGCTTAAGACCGAATACGCCACTCGTTCGGATAGTTATTGTTCAAGCGGGTTCCAACCACTTTGCCCCATCCAATGTTTTGTTGTTCGAAGGTGACTAGAACAAAGCCAGCTTCGGCTTCAACCTGAATCACCTCTTTCTTCAAATAACGAATCACATCGTCGTACGAAAGCTCTAATTTTCTAACCTCATTCGACTCAACGGCAGTGTTGGCAATGCCTTGGCCGGGAATGAATTTATCTTTCATGAATTCACCTACCAGTATTCCCGCATTCGCATTGGGAAGTAAGGCGCGCCAAATTTCTTTGAATGTATGTTGAAGGGTATCGAGGAAAACCAATCCCTTTTCGTTTTTAACGAGCGCAACATCTTCGCGAATAAACGCATTCACAGTAGTGCGTTCTTTTGCATTCAACGGAACAATTTTCGAATTCGGTTTAAAGCGAATTTTCTCCGTGTGTCCTTCTGGCTTTTTCAAAAGCGTGCAGAAGAATCCTTCTCCAGGTGTGTTGTGCGGAAGCATTCTGTATCCCTCTCCAGCAGCGCATTTCAAAACATCTACTTTCCAATCCGATTGCATTTCAACGGGTATATTTTCAAGTTGAAACTCTTCGGTTAAGTAGGAAATAATATCTTCATTTTCTTGTGGTGCGAAGGTGCAGGTGGAATACAATAAGTATCCGCCCGGCTTTAATAACCGAACAGCCTCCTCTAAAATCTCATGCTGACGCACCGCACAGGTGTGAGCGAAAGATTCTTTCCATTCACCGCGATAGTCGACTTGCTTGCGGAACAAACCTTCTCCGCTGCACGGCGCATCTACAGCAACCACATCGAAGGAATGCGTAAACGGAATTTTATTCGGATACATGCCCAACGTGAAGACATTCGGAATGCCCCATTTGTCAAGGTTTTCACGAAGAATACTCAACCGCTGAGGCATCACTTCATTCGCCACCAACACACCGTTTTCGCCGAGTAGGGTGGAATAGATTAAGCTCTTTCCTCCGGGTGCAGCGCAGAGATCGAGCACGGCCGGATTTTCAATTTCTTGAATGGCTTGCTGAAACAAATGTCCAATGAGCATCGAATTCGCTTCCTGCGAATAATACGCCCCAGCGTGATAGTGCGGATCAAAAGTGAATTTCGGACGCTCTTCTAACAACAAACCAAGAGCGTTCCAAGCAACAGGATTGCCTTGAATGGAAGTGTGTTTAAACTTCTTCGGATGATTTAATACAGAGGTCTGAATCTCGCGGTCGTAGGCGGGAATCATGAGTTCCCACTGTTCAGGAAATTGTGTTTTTAGACGATTGACAAAGGCCTCAGGCAAGTTCATTCTTCTTCCTCGTATTCTTGTTTTTCTTGAAGCCACTTCGGTGTCTTCTTCTCTTTTTCAGCTTTCGCTTCTGGAGAAACATTGTCTTTTATGTATGGAGCAATACGTTCTTGAATGGGTGGTTTGTTATTCACTCTTTCTCTTTCTCCTACTCTTTCTCTTTCTGTTTCGCCTCCTCCTACTGTTTCTCCTACTCGTTCCTTCCGCCATGCAAACGCATTCGTGAATATGCGATTGAGTTTTTCCTTCTCTATGAGTTTTGCACTCACCCGATCAGCGCGCAATGCGTCTTTGTCCAATCCGAATTCCAGATTATCCATAGGTCCGCGCATGTACAAATAAATTTGCCTTCCACTCTTATCTCCTGCTGTGCTGGAAGCGTTCAGCAATATTTCTTTTAGGTCGAAACCAATGCGATAGTCTAGCACATTGTCAAAGCTGTGCGTGCCCTCCATGCTAATTGACATCGCGCTCGATTCAATGTCCATCAGCGGAAACGTGATGATTGAATTTTCAATGTGAATGTAATTTTGAAGCGTCGAGAATTTAATGTGTCGAAGCTTTTCCGCAAAGTCATCTTCCTTCACAAACGGCGCTATCCACTTGTTTCCCTTGATGTAGGTAATCATGTATTGAAAAGAAGAAACATCATTCAGCTCTCCGTTTTCAATGTTCACCTGCAAATCAGATTTTATGGTGTTCGGAAGAACAGATAAATCGGCCCCGAGTGTCGTTTGAAAATCAACAAGTACTGTAGAGTTTCCTCTGATGTTGTTCCCGGTGAGATACGTCTGTCCGAAGTTGTCGAACAATCCAAACACTTGCTGAATGTCAATGTTGCTCAACGCCCCGTCGCACGTCACGCCGAACTGCCCGTTGCTTGTTGGAAACAGACTGAAATCGGCTGCTAGATTTCCACCCGCCATATTCAATTGAAGCGGAGAAATCTGCAACTTTCCGTTGGCATAATCCAGCGTTCCCTTGATGTTCGAAGCGTTGAACGACTTGAACAAGAACTGATCGATCTGCGCCGTTAAATGCAGTTGAATGGAAGTAGGAAGGGCGAGCTGCATCGCACTATTATCGGTGCCTGCAGCGGTGAGGAGCTTTTCAAGATCGAGTCTGTTCGAATACAAATTCGCGTTAATTGTGAGGGCTGAATGGTCTGTGGTGAAGTAGGGAATCACCGAATAAAAGTCGCCTGAAAAACTACAGTTGTTTTCGTTTATGTTGAAGTTCAATTGCTCCACACGCGCGTCAGATCCGTTCAAGACAAAGACACCATTGATGTTTTTAAATAAGCCGTTGGAAGTGGCCCATTGAAAACTTCCGTCTGTCACTTGCGCTCTTCCGGTCAAATGCAATTGTGACCAATCGAAGGTGCTGTCAGCCTCTTGAAAGGCAATTTTTCCGCGGATTGTAGATTGCGCAGACACTTGACCATCGCAAACCGCAAGCGAATCCCAACCGAAAAATCCTTTCACATCCTTCAGATTCGTTTCTGCATTCATCGACAAATTCAACACAGGATCATTCAAATTGCGAACGCTGCCGTTGCAGCTCAGCGAGCCGTTTCCCAATAACGATTGAAAGTTCGAAATGGTCACACTATCCGTTCCTTCCTTCAACATATAATTCGCATTCAGTTGAATCGAATGCAGCTCAACACCGGAATTAATTTCCACCAATTCGCCGTCTTTCACCGAAAAGTTTGAAGCAATGTTTAAGTTATCAAACGGGCCGGTCATGTCGAAATCGAAATGCACATCTCCAGAAGGCGCATACGGTTCAAGCTGAACTTGCATCGATTTTGGCAACAATTGAATTCCTTCTTTCAGATCTAAATCTGTCTCTGCAATGTGTAAGTCAATGCTCGGATGATTGCCGTAATCCAAACTGCCCGTGACATTCAGCGGCACCTCTTCCAACAATAATTCTCCTGTTTGAATCACAAACGTGTTGTTGTCGAGATTCACTTGCATCTTAGAATCAAGTCCAATGTTTCGCTTGCGTAGCATTTCCGTTTCGCCGGTATACAAGACATTGATATGCGCAGAGGTTTCGATCTCGAGAAGGAATTGTTTCTCAGTGAAATTTCCAGAGGCCTGTAATTCTTTCAACTTCACATCGACAAACGTTTTTTCTTGCTCGTCTTCGTAGAGGTAAGAGATGTTCTCACCAACAATATCTTCGAGGTTTATTTTGAATTTTTCATTCGGAGTGGAAGAGGTATCGGCCTTCCACACGCCCCAATTCATCAAGCCTTTGCGATCAACGCGCATGTTGAACGAACCGTCCTTGGCTTCAATTTCATCAATGTTATACTTCCCGCTGAAGAGGTCAACAATGTCGAAAGACAAGTATAATTCTTTAGCGAACAAAAGTGTGTCGCGCGCCTTCGAATTTTCTTCCACATAAATGTCTTTGAAACGAATCGATACCGATGGAAAATTATTCCAAAGCGTCAAGTCGGCCTCGCGAATGCTCGACTTCGTCTTTAAATTTCCTTGAACAGATTGAAGGGCAAACTTTACAATCTCATCTTCGTAAACAGTAACCGCAAGTACCAGTCCGGAAAAGAGCAGTGTAACCATCGCGAACAGGCCAATCAGAATGCGTTTCAGCCACTTTCGTCGCGCTGAAATTGGTTTCTTTTCCTGAAGAACAGGTCCTCCTTCTAATTCTTTTACTTCTTCCATTCTTAGTTTAAAAGTACACGGTGTATGAACTACTTTTGGGAAGGACTTGTGAAGTAACTCACAACCCTTTGTTCGAACGAATCAATAACGCTGACTATGAAAAATTTGTTGTTTGCTGTAGGTTTTCTTTTTTGTGGAATCATGAGCTTCGCTCAAGACTGGACTGTTCCTGAATTACCCTACGCCTATGAGGCTTTGGAACCTGCTATTGACGCAGAGACCATGCACATTCATCACGACAAGCACCACTTGGCGTATGTAACGAATTTGAATGCGGCCATGAAAGTTGAAGGGAATCAGAAATATGCGAAGCTGAACATTGAGGAAATGTGCGCGGCCATTGATCCGAAAGACATGGCTGTTCGCAATAACGGCGG
>CAMCUG010000107.1 GCA_945878835.1 Chryseobacterium gleum
TAATAACGAAGTTGACAGTACCCCGGATAGCAGTGGAAAGCCTTTGAGCGAAGCGAGAAGCTTGGAACGAATAGCCGGAAAAGGTTCGAAAAAAAAGATCTCAAAAAAAGGATTTTGTTGAGTTGTTCATTCATTTTCATGAATGCGAAACAAATGCAGACAAATCGATTAGAAACAAAAAAGGCAGTTGCCTCTGAGTTAACATAAGATGCCTTATGTTAAGCCAATGTTTCGAAATGGACGAAAAACTGTTTCGAAGTATTCTCAAAAAAGAGCAAAGCTTCTTTGGAAATCCAATACTTAGAGCGCATACCGAAGATACGTCCGTCTATAATAGTGCTTTTCTTCATTTCTCTCAGATGCTGTATCACAGTCGACGGAGACATCCCAGGCACCTCCACCACGCGCCCTTCAACGATTCCTTTGCTTTTAATCATTTCCAAAAGAATAGTAACACGCGCAGGGTGTGCAAGAGCCCTTGAAAAATGAGCGAAGTCATTTGACATTCCCAAAGACACATAAGGCAATTTAAGTTCATCTTGCATGAAGCAAAGAAATTCGATTCTTCTGCGAACTAGATTTCTACAGCGTTAAATAAAAGTGAATCTATCTTTAACACCTTAACAATTCCGTAACTCAAGATAACCCTTGAGAAAATCCATGTTTTCGCTGCGCTATTCGTAAATTCGCGAAACTATACTCGAACTATGCAAGAAGCCATTCCATATATTCCTAAAAACAAGATTCGCATAGTAACAGCCGCGTCCCTATTCGACGGGCACGATGCTGCTATCAATATCATGCGAAGAATTATTCAGTCTACCGGGTGCGAAGTCATTCACTTGGGTCACGACAGAAGTGTTGAGGAGGTTGTGAACACTGCCATTCAGGAAGATGCGCAAGCCATTGCTATGACCAGCTACCAAGGTGGTCACACGGAATATTTCAAATACATGTTTGATTTATTGAAGGAAAAAGGCTGCGCACACATTAAGATCTTTGGCGGTGGGGGTGGGACTATTCTTCCGCAAGAAATTGTAGAATTACAAGATTATGGCATAACTCGAATTTATCATCCAGATGACGGACGCTCCATGGGGCTTCAGGGCATGATTAACGATTTGGTGGAGCGTTGCGATTTTCCAACGGGAAAAACATTGAACTATTCACTTGAAGAAGTTACTTCTAAAAAAGATGCATGCCTTGCGCAAGTCATTTCTGCGGCTGAGAATTTCCCTGAAGAACACAGTGCATTCATTGCTGAGCTTCATGACAAAGCGAGGCTTTCGCAAATACCTGTTTTAGGAATTACTGGAACAGGAGGCTCAGGAAAATCGAGTATGGTCGACGAATTGGTTCGTCGATTCCTTTTAGATTTTCCTGATCAGCACATCGGCATTATATCCGTTGACCCTTCGAAAAGAAAGACCGGCGGTGCATTACTCGGCGATCGCATACGCATGAACGCCATTAAAAACGACCGCGTTTACATGCGATCGCTTGCAACACGTCAAAGTAATCTCGCGCTCTCCAAGCACGTAGCCGAAGCCGTTAACGTGTTGAAAGTTGCCGGATTCGATCTGATTATTTTAGAGACGAGCGGCATTGGGCAAAGCGATACGGAGATCATGGATCACAGCGATGTAGCATTGTACATTATGACTCCGGAATTCGGTGCAGCCAGCCAATTGGAGAAGATCGACATGCTCGATTTCGCCGATGTGGTTGCGATTAACAAGTTCGATAAACGCGGTGCGTTAGATGCGCTTCGCGATGTGCGCAAGCAGTACATTCGCAACCACCAACTGTGGGATGCGGCAGAGGATAGCCTTCCCGTGGTTGGAACCATTGCTTCGCAATTCAACGATCCGGGAACGAATAGCTTGTTCCGTATGATCATTGACAAGCTGAATGAAAGGACACAAGCTAAATTTCAAACAACGTTTGAATTAACCGCCGAGAAAAGCGAGAAGGTCTATATCATTCCACCAAACAGAACACGCTACCTCTCTGAAATTGCTGAAACCAATCGTGCATACGACGCCTGGGTGAACAAGCAGTCAGAGATCGCAGAAAAATTATACGGACTAAGCATCGCGCTGAATGCGCTTCGCGAAGGAGAGAGTAACGAGAACAATAAAATTTCCATTAAACATTTGGAAGCTTCGTTCGATCGCATTAAAATGGATTTCGATCCACACCTTTGGAACCTGCTTCAAAACTGGGAAGCGAAGAAAGCTTCATACAGCGGAGACATCTTCACCTTCAAAGTGCGCGACAAAGAAATTCAAATGGAAGCCTCTACGAAATCGCTTTCACATTCGCGCATCCCGAAAGTAGCTCTTCCCAAATACAAATCATGGGGTGACATTGTGAAATGGTCACTTCAAGAAAATGTTCCTGGTGAATTCCCTTACACCGCAGGTCTCTTCCCTTTCAAACGCGAAGGCGAAGATCCAACGCGCATGTTTGCAGGTGAAGGCGGACCGGAAAGAACCAACCGTCGCTTCCACTACGTGAGTTTGGGCATGCCTGCAAAACGCTTGTCTACAGCTTTTGACAGCGTTACTTTATATGGAAACGATCCGGGGTATCGTCCAGATATTTTCGGTAAAGTAGGAAACGCGGGCGTGAGTATTTGCTGCTTAGACGACGCGAAAAAATTATACAGCGGATTCGACTTGTCTGATCCGAAGACTTCGGTTTCCATGACCATCAACGGTCCCGCGCCCATGCTCCTCGCCTTCTTCATGAATGCAGCCATTGATCAAGCGTGCGAAAAATACATTCGTGAGAATAAATTAGAATCGAAAGTTGAGAAGGTTCTCAAAGCAAAGTGGGAAGCAAATGGACTAACCCGGCCAAGCTACCAAGGTCCTCTTCCAGAAGGAAACAGCGGTCTTGGATTAATGTTACTCGGTTGCACTGGCGACGAAGTTCTAGAAGCTTCCGTTTACGAAAAAATTAAAGTTGAAACCTTAAGCGTTGTTCGCGGTACTGTTCAAGCAGATATATTGAAAGAAGACCAAGCGCAGAACACGTGCATCTTCTCGACAGAGTTCGCATTGCGCTTAATGGGCGACGTGCAGTCGTATTTCATTCAACATAAAGTAAGAAATTTCTACAGCGTATCTATTTCAGGTTATCACATTGCTGAAGCCGGAGCCAATCCGATTACGCAATTGGCGTTCACGTTGGCAAATGGATTTACCTATGTTGAATATTACTTGAGCAGAGGAATGGACATTAACGAATTCGGTCCGAACCTTTCGTTCTTCTTCAGCAACGGAATTGATCCAGAGTATGCCGTAATTGGAAGAGTGGCTCGTCGCATTTGGGCGAAGGCAATGGCAAAAAAATACGGCGCGAACCCACGTGCGCAAATGTTGAAATACCACATTCAAACTTCAGGAAGAAGTTTGCACGCGCAAGAAATTGACTTCAATGATATTCGCACTACTCTTCAAGCGTTGTATGCTATCTATGACAATTGCAACAGTTTACACACGAACGCCTACGACGAAGCTATAACCACTCCTACCGAAGAAAGTGTTCGTAGAGCAATGGCCATTCAGCTGATCATTAACCGCGAATTGGGCTTAACGAAAAACGAAAATCCGATTCAAGGTTCATTCATTATTGAAGAACTTACTGAGTTGGTTGAAGATGCCGTGTTGGTCGAATTCGACAGAATCACAGAACGTGGCGGAGTTCTTGGAGCCATGGAAACAATGTATCAGCGCGGAAAGATTCAAGAAGAAAGTTTGTACTACGAGACATTGAAGCACACAGGTGAATTCCCTATTATTGGAGTGAACTCCTTCTTGTCTTCCAAAGGCTCTCCGACAATTCTTCCGAAAGAAATTATTCGCGCGACGGAAGAAGAAAAAGAATTTCAAATTCAAACGGTTTCGAGTCTTCAGAAAGCATTCGAAACAAAAGCTAAAGTAGAATTAAGTGAGCTTCAAAAAATTGCAATCACTCAAGGGAACTTGTTTGAGCGATTAATGGAATCGGTGAAGTATTGTTCGCTTGGACAAATCACTTCCACCCTTTTCAATGTTGGCGGACAGTATAGACGAAACATGTAACATATTATGAAACTCATTTCATTCAACGTAAACGGCGTTCGTGCAACCACCAAGAAAACCTTCTTCGAAGATTTTCAAACTATGAATCCAGATGTGCTTTGCTTGCAGGAAACAAAAGCAAACGACGCGCAGGTGCAAGAAGCGTTGCAAAACATTTCAGGATATCACATTTACTCGAGCTCTGCAGTTCGTCCCGGTTACAGCGGCACTGCGCTTATCTCGAGAGAAAAACCTTTGAGCGTGACTTTCGGATTGGGCATTGAAGAACACGATCAGGAAGGAAGAATTATTACTGCAGAGTATGATAAATTTTTCTTGGTGAATACTTACGTTCCAAACAGCGGATCTGAATTGGCTCGCTTGGATTACAGAGAAACATGGGATGTGGCTTTGTTAAAGCACCTTCAAAATTTAGAAAAGACGAAACCTGTTGTTTTGTGCGGTGACTTGAACGTGGCGCACCAAGCCATTGACTTAGCCAATCCGAAAAGCAATTACAACAAGAGCGCAGGATATACGCAAAGAGAAATAGACGGGCTTTCAACTTTTATCTCTTCAGGATACAAAGATTCTTTCAGACATTTTTATCCGGAAGTGGTGAAATACAGTTGGTGGAGCGCGCGGTTCAACTCACGTGCGAAAAATGTCGGATGGAGAATTGATTACTTCTTAGTGAGTGAAAAATTCCTTCCACAAGTAAAAGATGCATTCATCTTAAATGAAATTATGGGATCGGATCATTGTCCGGTAGGAATTATAATTGAATAAATTATGGCATTTGGAAAATGGGTAGGTGGCGCAATTGGTTGGGCATTAGGCGGACCAATTGGCGGATTAATTGGATTCGCCGTAGGCTACATGGCCGAGGATAAAACGCTCAGCACGCAAGACCAACAATCTGGTGCGCGTCCGCGAGCATATGCTAGACACACGCAGAGCGGTGATTTCTCTTCAGCCCTTTTGGTGCTATCTGCTGCTGTTATGAAAGCAGATGGAAAGCTTATGAAAAGCGAGCTTCAATATATACGTGATTTCTTCGATAAACAATTCGGACCTGCTGCGGCAGCAGAAAAAATCGGAATCCTAAAAGAGCTTTTAAACAAAGACATCCCTGTTCGTGAAGTGTGTCATCAGATTCGCGACTTCATGGAGCATCCGATGCGCTTGCAGTTGCTTCATTATTTATTTGGAATTGCGAAGTCAGACGGACAAGTTGCGAAGGCGGAAGCCGAGTTGATCAAGCAAATCGCATCCGATTTGAATATTAGTCAGAAAGACTATGAAAGTATTCAGGCCATGTTCTACAAAGATGCTGCATCAGCTTATAAAATCTTGGAAATTGAGGCTACTGCAACAGATGAGGAAGTTAAAAAAGCCTTCCGAAAAATGGCTATGAAATATCATCCAGATAAAGTAAAAGATTTGGGTGATGAGTATCAGAAAGCGGCTCAAGAGAAGTTTATTAAGGTTCAAGAGGCATACGATCAACTCAGAAAGGAGCGTGGAATGAAGTAATTGCGTACCTTTACTTCACTCATTTCTACTATGAAAAATATATTCTTTTC
>CAMCUG010000108.1 GCA_945878835.1 Chryseobacterium gleum
GCACCACATTATTAAACAAAAGAAATGAGTACACTCGAATTCAACTACCTTATCGGCAATCATTCAGGATCGTTAAAGAGCTTTGCCTATAATTTCACTAAGAACATTGAGGACGCAGAAGACCTTCTTCAAGACACGCTGCTTAAGGCTATTCGTTACAAAGACAATTTTCAGGATGGAACGAATTTCAAAGGTTGGTTGTTTACCATTATGCGAAACATCTTCATCAATAACTACAAGCGCAAGAAACTTCAAAAGACAATCAACGACTCCACCGACAATCAGTTCTACTTGAACTACGGTAAGATTTCTGAAGATACCGTTTCTTCGAGAATTAACGAAAAGGACATCAATAAGGCAATAACGCAACTTCCATACGAATTCAGAACTCCTTTCCAATTGTTTGTAGATGGATATCACTACGACGAAATTGCGGATTCAATGGGTATTCCAATGGGAACAGTGAAATCGAGAATTTTTCACGCAAGAAAGAAACTCAGCGAGCAACTTTCACAATTTGCTTAGACGAAGTAGGAAGTGACCATTTCGGGCTCTCTCCAAGACTTCCACATTCAATTTTACTGATTTTGCCGTTTGAACTGCGGTTTCAAAGTCGACAAACAACCAGGGAAAACATTGTGTTTTCCCTTTGTATTTCAATTCAAATTGAACTTTACCAAAATATTCTGAATCGAGTATGGGCCAATCGGCAGAACCCATAACATCGTCTCTCATAAAACAAAGATGGTTCTCAAGCAAAATACAAAACCGCGGCAACCAATTGCATAACTTTGTAGTCTTATAGATGTCAAAACCTTAACATGGCCAAAAAGATATTTTTCATAATCTCCCTTTTGTGCTCGGCAACTGCTGTTGACGCTCAACTTCAGCTTCAAACTTTAACCATACAACAATACGTTCAGGATGTATTGTTAGGCAGTGGGGTTGCCGCAACTAATATCACATTCACTGGTTGTCCGCAACAAATTGGGTACATCACAGGAGGAAATTCAATAGGCCTTTCGATAGACGGGGGTATTGCCCTTTCGTCTGAAGCTGTTGCCACCATTGTTGATCCAGCATCGACTGCATACTTGGACGGAACTTGCGAAGTTTCAGGTGATCCTGCACTTTTGTCTATCGCAAATTCTGTCCCTCCGTTAATAGGACAAACATTTTCTGTTGGAAGTGTGAATGACGTTGCGATTCTCGAATTTGATTTTGTTCCGACCGGAGACACCTTACGATTCAATTACATTTTCGGAAGCGATGAATACCTTACCTGGGTAAATTCTTCTTTCAACGATATTTTCGCGTTCTTACTTTCAGGGCCTGGGATAACCGGTCCTTATGCCTCGCCAGCTGGATTTCCTGGTGGAGCTGTAAACATTGCTCAATTGCCGAATACCACCCCACCCCTTCCCATTACAATTAGCTCTGTAAACAATGTGTTGAACAGTTCTTACTACATAGATAATCAACCAAATGTTGGGATTTATTTGAATGGATACACTGTAACATTGGAAGCCTATGCATTGGTTCAGTGCGGAGAAACCTATCATATTAAATTAGCCATTGCTGATGGAAGTGACACTGCATTGGAATCTGCAGTAATTCTTGAGGAAGGATCTTTCTCAAGTAATGCCGTTGTAGATGTTGACTTAACGCTGAACGCAGGTGGGCCGGATGAAGAAACACTTTTTGAAGATTGTGGCGAAGCGACATTAACATTCACCCGTCCTGAAGTCAGTGATCTTTCTATACAAGACATGTGTATTATTACATGGACTGGAACTGCGGTGAACGGTTTAGACTTTACTATGATGCCAGACACCATTTTCTTTCCTCCAGGAGTGGCATCTGTCTCTTTTATTATTGATGGATTTGCAGACGGACTCACAGAAGGTATTGAAACCGTACATATGGACATCTTGAATTTGGCTGCCTGCAACGGTTCTGGATTGGTAAGTAACTTCGACTTCTTTGTCGCTGACGTTCCCGATCCAATTGTTGTTACTGGCTACCCGCAAGATTTATGTCAAGGCGTAACAGCAACGCTTGAGCCAACGATTACCGGGGGTTACGGTAATTATGTTTACAATTGGAGTACCAGTGAGACTGCTCCAACCATTGATGTTTCCCCTCTCAATTCTACGACTTATCTTTTAACCGTAACAGATACTTGCGGATGGCCCGGAGGAAATACAACCTTCCCTGTTAACATACTAGTCTTTCCTCAATTGGTTACTAATATTGATAACGGCGATATTACCATCGGATGTAATGAAAGTGTGAACATCACAGCAACAACCACAGGCGGAGATGGTTTCTATAATTACATCTGGACCGATGAAAACGGCGCTAATTTGTTTGGTTGGGGCAATTCACTATTCTACGGTTCTTGGAATGGACCTGGATCAGTAAATGTTGAGGTTACGGACGGGTGCGGACTCGTAGCAACCGACCAAATACAAGTTTCATTGAATATTCCACCTCTTGTCATTACTGTCCCAGATACTGTTAACGCACCGTGTTTGACATTCTTCACTATTCCCGCAACGGTAGCTGGAGGAGATGGATTTTATTCATACAGTTGGTACACGAATAATGTTTACGAATGGGACGAATGGGACAACATCTATGATAATACCGGAATCACAACTCAAGCGCTCATTCAAATAGATGTAAGCGATGGATGCGGACAATTCGCAACGGCGAATACTGTTGTGACAGTTGTAGCGCCGCCTCTTTCAGTAACCCTTCCCGCTTCTTTGGTGGGAAATTGTATTATGCCTTTCACCATTCAACCAACTGTTACAGGTGGTGGTGGTACTTTGTCGTATGCATGGACAAACAACGGGACGCCAACTGCAACGAGCGTGAACTACACTTTAACCCCGGGAGTTTCAACTACGGTGGGGTTAACGGTTACTGATGTTTGCGGTTCATCCGCTAATGCGCTAGTGCCAATTACTATTGCAAACCCTCCTGTATTTATTGATTTAGGAAACGACATTACAGCGGGATGTTTGGACAACAACTTAATTACTCCAATTATTTCCGGAGGATCTGGCGGAAATAGTTTCGATTGGATTGTGGACAATGCTGTGGTTGGAAATGGAACTACTTTCTCTATTGTTACGCCTGTTGATGAGCAAGTGATTGGAATTATTACTGATGTCTGTAATCAAACCGATTCAGACACACTTATGATTTTAATTCCTAACCCACCTTTATATTTAACAGCTTCATCAGACACCTCTGTTTGTGTCTTGGGTACTGCTGTATTGTATGCTCAGGCTTCAGGTGGTGGGGGAGGATTCACGTATACCTGGACCAACAATAACAATGGTAATACAGCCACTTATTCAGATTTAACTTCACCTGGAACGTATACCGTTACCGCTCTTGATATGTGCGGACAGTCTTTAGCTGAAAATGTATTTGTGGATGTTATTCCTGTAGACGCTCAATTCAATGCAGATAACACTGCTGGGTATACTTACGACTTCAATTTCATAGACACCCCACCTTGTATCAATTGCAATTATGAATGGATCTTCCCTAGTGGGGAAGTTATTACAACTCCAAGCGTGAATTATACTTTTGATGGATTCGGCGAAACCACCGTCTACTTCAACGTCACCAATTCAATTGGTTGTACCGCTAGCAATAGCTTTACAATCACCTTCCCTCCTCTAATTTACATTCCAAATTCATTCACTCCGAATAACGATGGTTTGAATGATGTCTTTATGGTTCAGGCGAGTAGCGTATTGACTTACGAAATTAGAATCTTCGATCGTTGGGGCGACGAGGTTTATTATTCCACGAACATTGAAGATGCTTGGATTGGCGACCGTAGAGGCAATAACGGAACTTACTGTCCGAATGACGTCTATAGCTATGTGGCGAAAATCAAAGGATTCAACGGAGAAGCTGAAGAGTATCAGGGGACTGTTACTCTGGTGAGATAAACACTGCGTGATGACGCTTCGCGAGGACTATTCGTTTATAACAAGCGTATCTATTGTGCGAAGAATATCGTTGAAAATAATTTTTTCCTCTCGAGTGAAATTTTCCTGTGCAGTGCTGCGCAGGAAGCTCATTGCTCCCAGTTGTTCCTCTTCTGAATAAACGCCTTCTTCTACTTCCAAGATACTCATAAACTCAAGCATGCCTTGAAACCCATTTTTCACAGCTACTTCAACCAAAACATGCAACTGTCCGGCTGCTGAAAAACCATTGCTCCACAAGAACTGAAGTATCTCAACCTGAATTGATTTAAACTTATTGTCGAAAAGTGCCTGAACCAACTCCTCTTCTGCGTTTTTTACACGCATGGCTGAAAGCATTTCACGAGCTTCTTTCTTCATTGATTCATGATTCGAAGATGCAAGAACTTCCAACAAAGGGGAAATGGCAGATGCCTTTCCATTAATCTTCAATTGTTCAATTGCATTCAGTGCTAGTGATTCATCGGCAGACATTAGTTGAATGCGTAATTCAGTAGATGATAATTTTTGGCTCACTATTCGTTAGGATTAAAATGAGCGGCGAAATTAGTTCATAAAACGGAAGGATTATTTTTCAATTCGCTCACCAATAAATAAAAACTATTTGTATAATTGTGTAAAGATTCAAACTTATGAAAACCCTTCGCTCTCTTTTAGTTGCTGCAGCTCTTATAATGGGCTCTTCCGTTGTGGCTCAAAACATTGTTACAAGCAATGAGGTGAACCTTACACTTTCATCAACTACAACACGTGAGCAGTTGTTTCAACTGCGCAACGACATGATTGCTCAAGGGTTAGATTTTCAGTACACCCCGCAATTCGATGCGAACAGAAACTTAATTGGTATTTCATACTCTGTCCGCGCAACTACTGGCGGATTAAATGTTTGTCAATCGAACAGCAACGTTAACTTAACTGCTACTTCAGCTCATATCCATTTGGTGAAGCAAAACGGTAAATTCGTAGAACAGAACTAAATTTATTTTCGATATAAAACAAAAGCCGCTTTTTCAAGCGGCTTTCTTGTTTTTCACTTCGCAGAATATCAATTGAATTCTACTTTCCAAGCAGCAATACCCGCAGTAAGTTCTTTCACATACGTTCCAGCAGAGCTGTAAACTTTTACAGTTGAAGGAGAAGTGTAATTCGTTGCACTGCAAACCCAAACCTCATGCGTGGTTGGATTCACCGAAACACCGTTGGATGCTAACGTCAAGAAATCTGTAAATACATTCGATTGTATATCGAAAGATAAAACCGTTGCGTTTGAAATGTAAATTCTGTTGTTTGTCTCATCCTTCGCCATGTGCAAAGGGTGATCTCCCAATGCGCCAACATCGAATGTGGTAACGGAATTATCCACTGAATTCACTTTTTCTAAAGCTGCAGGCGTATGCCCGATTATTGTATAATTCGCATCATATTGCGTTTGCCCGCTGCACAAAGCCCACAAATAGCCATTTGTGTCTACTTGAATTTCAACGGGTCTGTCTGCCACATTTACATAGGTCAGAACAGACTGAGTCGGAATATCAATTACAGCAATACGATTGTCTATATCCCATCCACCGCTGTTACACACATAAAGTCGATCAGCGTAAACACA
>CAMCUG010000109.1 GCA_945878835.1 Chryseobacterium gleum
GAAAACACGCTCTCTCGCAAAAAGATTCAGAACGGATGGGCCATGTACGATTGGGCCAATTCGGTTTACAATCTGGTTATTGGCACCGCGATTTTCCCAATATTCTATGGGGCAATTTCGGCACAGAAAAATGCGGAAGGAGATGTAACCGGACATAAGGTTATGTTCTTTGGGGCTCAATACGAAAACACGGAGTTGTTGAGTTATTGTATAGCGTTTGCCTTGGCTTGTGTTTGTGTTTTAGTGCCTTTGTTTTCAGGAGTTGCAGATTATTACGGAAGGAAGAAAACGTTCATGAAGATCTATTGCTATATGGGTGCTGCCGCAAGTGCGTCTTTGTATTTTTTCGATATTAATCATTTGGAATTGTCGATGTTGAGTGTGGTTTTAGCGTCTGTTGGATTCTGGTGTAGCTATGCCATGTACAATTCATTTTTGCCTGTGGTTGCAACGGAGGAGGAGCAGGACAAATTAAGCGCGAAAGGATTTTCATTGGGATATATTGGAAGTGTTATTTTGTTGTTGGGTAACCTTGTCGCGATTATGGTGTTCGAGATGAGTCCACGTTGGAGCTTTGTTTCCGTGGCTATTTGGTGGGCAGGCTTTGCACAGATTACGTTTTCTAGATTGCATGAAGAGCGCAAGCATTCGCAGGTTCATTCTGGAATTTTTGCTCAAGGTTTTCGCGAGCTTTTGGGAGTGTGGAAAGAGTTGAAACACACCAAGCAATTGAAGAGTTATTTGTTGGCGTTTTTTGTGTTCAGTATGGGAATTCAAACCATTATGCAAATGGCGAGTTTCTTTGGCGAAAAGGAGATTCAGTTGAAGTCAGATCAGTTGATTGTTGCTATTTTATTGGTTCAGTTGATTGCTATTCCAGGAGCGTTTGTTTTTTCTTTCGGTTCTCGTCGCTTGGGAAATATTCCCATGTTACAATTGGCGCTGCTCATCTGGGCGGCCATTTGTTTTTTCGCGTTTGCCTTTGTGAATGATGTGGTGACGTTTTTTATTGCAGCCAGTCTAATTGGCTTCATAATGGGCGGCACGCAATCGCTAGCACGTAGCACTTATTCGAAATTAATTCCAGGAAGAAAAGACACTGCGTCGTTTTTCAGTTTCTATGATGTGACTGAAAAAGTTGGACTCATCATCGGATTAATTTCTTTTGGATTTATTGAAGGGAAATTCAGCATGCGATACAGTATTCTCGCTCTAATAGTATTCTTCCTTGTTGGATTTGTTTTGATGTTCTTCGTTCCGAAGAATAAGACGGAGGGTTAAACAAACCGCAACACAAACCCACAAGTAATTCCAACGGCCATAGTAATCTTCAAGATAAGACTGGCTTTGTGAAATCCTTCTTTAGTGTTAGCCATGAAAACTGCGAATAAGCATACAGTTAGAGGCAAGCACATTCCCATTCCAATTAAATAAAGTGTGCCAATGGAATGTTGCTGCGTAGCTGCAATGAAGAGCGCAACTCCACCAATAATTAATGCAGCGAATAAAAAGAGCAGTGCGTAAATGCGAGCCGTTTGCGTTCCCATTACCACAGGCAATGTTTTGTAGTTTTCTGCAGCGTCTCCTTCTGCGTCTTCGATGTCTTTTATAATTTCTCTCGAAAAGTTCAATGTAAAAGCGAATCCCGCAAAAAGGGTCGTCCAAAAGGCAATGTGCAAATTCGAAAGCTGCGGCCAAACACTCCAAATAGGAATAACGCCAATGCACAAAGAGACCAACAAGTTTCCTGATAATACACGTTTCTTAAAGAATGGAGTATACAAACCTAAAGCAACGGAAATACAAATAGCTGCTACAAATGGCAGATAAGAGTGCATGCTCTTTCCAACAAAAAACGAAATAAGAACGCCTAGGGTTGTTGCAACGATATGTGAAAGAATAACCACTCTGCGTTTCACTTTGGTTTCAACATAAACAGCATTGGGTTTGTTAATGCGATCTACGCGGACATCGAAATAATCATTAATAAAATTTCCACCAGCAGTAATCAATACAATTGTAAGGATCATGCCCAAGAACTCCATCCATTCTACAAATTCCTTTGGGGCAATGGTGTGGGCATATCCAAAGCGAAAAGCTAACATGGCGAAGACAATCATGAGCAGATTGTTCGGTCGAGACATTTTAAAAAGCGCTTGAGTCATAGCAAAATTTCATGTGTTGAAGGTAGTGAAAACTTTCATTGGGCTATTGATTTCGATGCTGCCTGTTTGAACAGGATAATACAAGTCGCCGAGGACAACTTTGTTCTTTACCGTTCGCAATTTCGCAAGTTCTCGCATGACGTCGGTGCGATAAATGCCTGTATCTGGATTGACATTGATCATTCGGCACCTTCCGCAAGCTTTGGCTTTTCGAAGCCGCACGTTTCCAATCTGAATTTCCTGCCATTCGTCTTCTTCGAATGGACGTTCGGTTTTGAAAAGTAAATTCGGACGGAAATATCTTTCGTCGATTGGTTCTTCCAGATTCGCATTCAAGGCTACGAGCGAAGCGGTTCCAATGATTAAAATTGGAAAACTATCTGCGAATGAACTGGAAGTAGACTCTCCGGTTAACGGAGCGGTTTCCATTCGTTCGGGTTGAAGGGGCATGCGAATGAGACGCACTTCTTCCTTCAAAAAATCAGAAAAGAAAGAGCTGAGGTTTTCTCCTTCTTCAAATCCGAAAACTTCTGAATTCCATACTTTCGATTCAATTTTTTCTTGTTGTAAATCATTCGATTCAATTGAAAGGTGCTGCGAGTTGTTGTTGAAGGAAAAGCGAAATCCGTTTTCGGAAAGACTTGTTTCAATGAGCGCTAACTCAGGTCTTTCACGACGGGTAATGAAGGTATTCTCGTGATCGACCAGCATCCAATTCCGGTCGAATTTCAATCCGTGTTGAAAGACTTCAGCAGAGGAAAGCTCAAGGCCGTTCAACGATTTTATGGGGTAAATTGAAATTGACTTCAACATAAAAACGAAGGTAGCGCATGTCTGATGTATTTTTGCACCACATGAATTTGCAGAACAATTTATTGCTTCGTGCCGCCAAAGGCGAGGAAGTGGAGCGTACCCCTGTTTGGGTTATGCGTCAAGCGGGAAGAGTCCTTCCAGAATACAGAGCCACGCGCGCAAGAGCGGGTTCATTCATTACCTTGGTTCGTTCGCCAGAATTGGCGTGTGAAGTAACCCTTCAGCCGGTAGATATTTTAGGAGTAGACGCAGCCATTATATTCTCAGACATCTTGGTTATTCCCGAAGCCATGGGATTGCCTTATGAGATGGATGAAGGGAAAGGACCGCGTTTTCCGAATACCATTAAAACAAAAGAAGATTTAGCAAGACTTTCCACCACAGAGATTGAAGGCAAATTGAATTACGTCGCAGAAGCGTTGAAGCTGACCAAGCAAGAATTGAATGGAAGAGTGCCTCTAATTGGGTTTGCTGGCGCACCATTTACGCTTTTTTGTTATATGATTGAAGGGCAGGGGAGCAAAGAGTTCGCGAAAGCTAGAAGAATGATGCGCGAGAATCCTGAGCTTGCTCACGCTTTACTTTCAGCCATTTCAGATGCGACCATTTCTTATTTGAAAATGCAAATAGCATCGGGAGCCGATTTGATTCAGTTGTTCGATTCATGGGCTGGAGTATTGGGCCCTGATTCGTACCGCGAGTTTTCACTTCCATATATAAATAGAATTTTAGCGGCTATACCTGAGGTTCCGCGAACCGTTTTCGCAAAGGGCGCTTGGTATGCCATAGAAGATTTCGCGAACTCTCCATGTGAGACCATAGGTCTCGATTGGACCATTCAACCAGAATTGGCACGGAAATGGGCAGGAGCGAAAACAGTGCAAGGAAACTTAGACCCTTCGGTGCTCTATGGAGACTTCGCCAGTATTAAAAAAGCCACAAGAGAAATGCTTCAAAAGTTTGGAACTCAGAAACATATTGCTAACTTAGGCCACGGAGTTTATCCTGATATTTCTCCAGACAACTTAAAATGCTTTATTGATACTATAAAAGAATACCCTAACGAAAAGTAAAATGATTATGAAACGTTTATTATTAGCTGTATTGACATTCGCAGTAGTTGGAGCAACGGCTCAAAAGAAAACTGACAAGGCTGCAGCAGAGCCAAAAGGAATTGTTCCAAATGGTAATTTCGACGACTTCGAATTCAAATCGTTGAAAACAACAAACCAAGTTGATTTGGCCTTGCCTTGGATAACGCCAAATGTTATGCTGGCTGATCTGTTTTCAAAAGGAGTGAAGAGCCCAAAAATTCAAGTCCCAACAAATGAGCATGGAATTCAAGAGCCAGCTTCTGGTTCGAGCTATGCAGGATTCAGAGCCTATTCAAAAGATCCGAAGAAAACAAGAACATATTTAGAAGTGAAGTTGAATCAAAAGCTTGTAAAAGGACAGCAGTATTGCATCCGTTACAGTCTAAGTTTAGCTGAGCTTTCTAAGTTTGCTGTAAACAATGTGGGTGTTTATGTGACCGAAAAGAAACTTCAGTATTCAAAAGACAACGCCATTATGGTAACTCCTCAAGTAACCATAACAGACAATGTTGCTATAACCATTATGGATTCTTGGGAGCACATCTGCGGAACATTCACAGCTGCTGGTGGTGAAGAGTACATCGTAATCGGTGGATTCGGAGCAGAAGATAAAATGAAAGTTGAGAAGATGAAGAAGCCGTCTAGTGTTTCTGGCACTGTTGCAAATGAGGCTTACTACTTTTTAGACAATGTGGAAATTGTTGCTGTTGATGCAAAGAGTCAATGCAATTGTTCAAAGAAAAGCAAGCCACAAGCCCAGTTCATATACAGCAGCTCTGTTGCTCGTGAGACCGGGGCTAAGCCAGGAGATATTGTGAATTCAACAGTGGTGTACTTCGCTGGATTAACCGAAATGGTTCCTAGTCAATTCGATTCGAATATCGAAGAAGTTGCAGCTTTAATGAAGGCGAATCCAACGATGAACATTGAGTTGATTGGTCATTCAGATGCCGATGAAACAGCTGAAGCGAAAGTAGACGAGCAGGTTTCGAACATGGCTGAAAAGCGAGCGAATTCTGTTAAAGAGGATTTAGTAGGATTTGGAATTAGCGCAACGAGAATTTCTGTGACTTCTGCCGAGGATACTCAGCCTGCAAGTACCTTTAATTCACCATCTGGACACGCTCAAAACAGACGTGTTGTTTTCAAAGTGAAATAAGAACATTCAATCTTTATTAAAGGGGAGCTGCAATAATTTGCGCTCCCCTTTTGTTTTCTAGTTAAATTCGGTACGTTGAAGAAATTGATACGATATACTTTATTACTTCTGGCGCTTTGCAATTTGCAAGGTGTTGCCCTCGCTCAGAACCTGGTATTGAATTCCAGTTTTGAGGAACACCAAGGTTGTCCTGTCGATTTCAATCAAAGTCAGCTTACACAAATCGTCTCTTGGAAACAACCCGGACAAGGAACTCCAGACTATTTTAACAGTTGCAGCAAAGCCGTTGGCGTTCCGAAAAATGTATTTGGAAGTGAACCCGCAGCAACGGGACAAGCCTATGCGGGCTTTGTGAATTATACCTTCAACAA
>CAMCUG010000110.1 GCA_945878835.1 Chryseobacterium gleum
CACTCATTTTTTCTCCATCGAGATAATAATCGTGATATTCATCTACCGCTAACTGCAAAGACTTTTTAGGTTCGCGCTGCTGGGTTTCACCGGCTTCTGGTAAAAGCACTTTAATGACATTCGGATTAGCAAGCGTTGAAAGAATTAGGAAAAACAAAAGCAAGAAGAACATAATGTCGTTCAACGCATGTGTGTTCACCACAGCACCTCGCTTCTTTCTTCTCTTTATATTCATTTTCCTTGAAGGAATAATGTTTTAAGTTGAAGAGAATATTCCTCCATTTGCGCAACAAACTTATCTACTGAATTTTGAAGCAACTGGTAAAAAACGAAGGCGATAATTCCAACCACCAATCCGCCTGCAGAAGAAACCATTTTCTGATAAAGACCTTCAGAAATAACTCCGATGCTAATGTCTGCTGTGGTTGAAATATCGAAGAAGATTGTAATAACTCCCGCAATGGTTCCTATGAAACCCAACAGTGGCGCGACTCCCGCAACAATAGACAACACGTTCAATCTTCTTTCCAAATAAGCCACTTCTACATTGGCCGCTTGTTCCATTAGTTTCTCTTGTTCGTCGCCAGAGATTTCGGTGAGCGCTGCATATTGAAAAATACGCGACCAAGCAGCGTTGTCTTCTTCACACAAACGCATCGCCTCTTTGTTGTTTCCAACTTTCAAAGCCGCTAAAAAACTTTCGAAATTGTTCTTCTTTCCAACACCTTGTTTCCCTAGAAAAAGGTAACGTTCAATAACAATCACAATCGTTAAAATAGAGAGAAGCAAAAGTGGAATCATAACCCACCCTCCCTTGAAGATAAGTCCAATTAAATCCAACGATTTCTCATAGGTTGCTCCTTCCGGTGCGGCTTGCAAATAGATCATCTTAAACTAATTTTTTTAATGCAATTTCAAACGCGTGCTTCGAAACGAACTGCTCTTCACTTCCTTGTTGATGAACATTTTTCAATGCGTCACCAATAATTTTGGAAGTATCAGAGAAAATTCCTTCATCAGATAAATCAACCTCTGAATCGCTCATCAAGTAAGCGAATACTCTCGCCATTCCACAGTTTGAAATGAAGTCTGGAACGACACTGAAATGTGCATCGCACCATTCTGAAATAGGTCCGTAAAAAATTTGCTGATCAGCAAACGGAACATTCGCTCCGCAAGCAATTACAGATACTCCTGCTTTGTGCATGCGCTCTGCTTGTTCTTGACTCACCAAGCGTGAGGCCGCACATGGAAGAAATACATCGGCTTGAAGATCCCAAACTTTCGCATTAATTTCTTCGAACGAAAGTATTCCCTCAGCAACCAACGTGTTATTCACGCGATTCAAAAACAACGTGCGAATCTCTTCGAACGAATATCCTTTTTCATTAATCAAACCGCCATTTCTATCAATGATTCCAACTACAGATGCGCCTGCTTGACTCATGTAAAAAGCAGCAGCAGCACCCACATTTCCCCAACCTTGAACAATCACTTTCTTGCCTACAAGACTCTTCTCATTTTTCCATATTTCGAAAAAATGACGAACGCTTTCTGCAACGCCGTAACCGGTAATCATATCGGCTACTTTGAATTTCATATTCACATCTGGAGAAAACTTCTCGTCTTCAATGATGCTGACAACACCTCTTCTCAAATTTCCAATGCGCTTTACTTTCTGCGCTTCCGTAGGTTTGAAATGTCCGTTGAATACACCTTCTTGCGGATGCCACACACCGCAATCTTCCGTCATTGGAATAACTTCATGAATCTCGTCAACATTCAAATCACCGCCCGTTCCGTAGTAATGCTTCAACAATGGAGTTACTGCAGCATACCAACGTTTCAACACTTCCTTCTTTCGAGGATCGGCCGGATTGAAATTAATTCCACTCTTCGCGCCACCAATTTGTGGTCCGCTTACGGTGAACTTCACTTCCATTGTTTTTGCAAGAGACAACACCTCGTGCTTATCTAAACCAACTCTCATTCGAGTTCCACCACCTGCAGCTCCACCTCTTAACGAGTTAATCACTACCCAACCTTGTGCTTCTGTGAACGGATCGTTCCATTCAAAAACTACTTCTGGTTTCTTATTTTCGTACTGCGACAATAAATCCTTCATTCTCTATTTAATTTATACCTCACAAAACTAACACAAAACATGCGTTCTCTCAGTAGGGATTGGAAAAGGCATAGGTTGGTTATTTGTGCGCGGATAAACAATTCTGCATTTCCTTTGTTTTGAAATTAAACTTAGGAAAATCATGTTGCGTTCTACTCTCTTTTTCATTGCATTAATCGCTTGCTCATTTGCTTCTGCTCAAAACGGAACTATCTCTGGCGTAATCATAGACAAGAACGCCCAAACCGCGCTAATCGGCGCCACCGTTGTGTTAGAGAACACTTCTCTTGGTGCGATTTCAGATGTAGATGGAAAATTTTACATTGAACGAATTCAACCCGGAACATATAACGTGAATATTTCTTTGTTGAATTTTCTTCCTGTTCAACTATTCAACGTAGTTGTCACAAACGGAAATACAAATACGTTTTCTGTTGAATTGGAACGAAGCAGCGAGCAAATGAATACACTCGAAATTAAACGTTACACCTACGGAAAAGTAACAGAAACTCCATTAAGCGTTCAGAGTCTTACGGCTGAAGAAATTCGAAGCAACCCCGGAGGAAACTTCGACATCTCGAAAGTTATTCAAGCACTTCCGGGAGTTGGCGGACTGTCAGGAGCTGGAGAAAGAAATGATCTTCTCATTCGCGGAGGAGCGCCAAGCGAAAACGTTTATTATTTAGATGGAATTGAAGTTCCACAAATCAATCACTTCAGCACCCAAGGATCTTCAGGCGGACCGCAAGGAATCATCAATGTAAGTTTCATTGAAACGGCTACACTGAACAGCAGCAGCTTCAACGCGAAGTACGACAATGCTCTTTCTTCCGTCCTTCAATTCAAACAACGAAACGGAAACGCGCAACAAGTAAAAGGAAACGGAAGAATTTCAAGCACAGAAGTGGCGGGTACTTTAGAAGGTCCTATTGGAAAGAACACTACTTTCTTGGCTTCCGTTCGACGTTCGTATTTGCAATATTTCTTTGAACTTATCGATCTTCCCATTCGTCCGAACTATTGGGATTTTCAATATAAAATAAACACGCAACTCAACAAAAAAAACACGCTAACCGCAATTGGTTTGGGTGCAATTGATGAATTCACGTTTGGAGTTCCTAAAAATTCCGATCCAACGAAAGAGTACATCATTCGCGCAACACCGACCATCAATCAATGGAATTACACTGTAGGATTCACGTTGAAACACACACTTGAGAACGGTTATTATAACCTCAGCTTGAGCCGAAATATGTTGAACAACAGACTCGACCGCTTTGAAGACAACGAAGTCGGAAATGAATCTCGCAGAACATTAAGAAGCGAAAGCCAAGAAATCGAAAACAAATTGCGTTGGGAAGTGAACCAGTTCTACGGCGATTGGAAAATTATCTACGGACTTTCTGCGCAATACGTGAAATACAACAATGACTTTTTCAGTAGACTTGCTCCAGCAATTTCAGATAGCGTAGGAAACGTTATTGTTCCGCAATTGAATCTTTCCTTCTACAACGCCATCGACTTCGCGCGCTATGGGGCTTTCCTTTCCATAAACAAAAAAGCATGGAACGAAAGGCTTTCATTAACGGGCGGAATTCGCACCGACATGAACTCATTCACCACAACAGGGAACAACCCGTTAAATGCGCTCTCTCCGCGTGTAGCGGCATCATTCTCTATTAATGAGAAATGGAACATGAACGCTTCTGTGGGAAGATATGCGAAGCTTCCGGTTTACACGGTTCTTGGATTCAAAGAAGATGGAAACTCTGTGAATCGCAACAGCGAATATATCTTGTGCGATCACGTGGTTTATGGATTCGAATTCCTTCCGAAAAACAGCCTAAGAATTACGGCTGAAGGATTTTACAAGCAATACAGCAACTATCCTGTTTCATTCGGCTCTGGGCTTTCATTGGCGAATCAAGGTTCCAATTATGGTGCTATCGGAAATGAACGTGTGACTCCTAACGGTCAAGGGCGTGCATATGGATTCGAATTGTTCCTTCAACAAAAATTCACGAAGTCTTATTTCTTAACGGCTTCATACACGTTCTTTAAAAGTGAATTCACCGGATCTACAGATACCTACGCACCTTCAGCATGGGACAACAGACATTTGGTTTCTGTTATTTTCGGAAAGAAATTCAAGAACGGATATGAGCTTGGTGTGAAGTATAGACTCGCGGGTGGCGCGCCTTACACGCCTTACGACATGACCTCTTCGCAATTGAATTATGTAACACTTGGAACAGGATCGTTCGATTACACGCAATTGAACAGTCAGCGTTTGCCTGTCTTCAATCAATTGGATATTCGAATCGATAAGAAGATCAACTTCAAGAAATCTTCACTCGATTTCTTCATAGACATTCAAAACGCAACCAACGCGAAGAGCACTACTCAAGATTTGTATTCCTTCCAACGCAACGCCGACAATAGCGGTTTCGCAACCACAGACGGACAAGCCTTGCGTGCAGACGGAAGCAACGGAATTCCTATTCTTATTCCGAATGTGAATGGAAGTATTATTCCTGCCTTTGGAATTATTTATGATTTCTAAATCCTCGGAAATCTTGCAGGATTTCCTTCTGACATAACCGCGTAGATAGCTTCCACAATATCATCTACAGACGGCTTACTGAAGTAATCACCATCGGTTGAATAAGCAGGTAAGTGCGGTTTTGAAGTAATTGTAATCGGTTGTGCATCTAGGTAATTGAAAGCACCTTGTTTGTTAATGATCTGATCCAACAAGTAAGCCGAAGCTCCACCTTCCACATCTTCATCTACAACAACCAAGCGATTTGTTTTCTGAACACTCGATGCTGAAACGCCCGTTGTATCAAATGGAAGAAGCGTTTGCGCGTCTACCACTTCAACAGAAATTCCCATGTTCGCTAACTCATCTGCAGCACTCAAACACATGTGAAGCGTGCTTCCGTAAGAAACAACTGTAAGGTCACTTCCTACTTTCACTACCTCTGCAACACCAATAGGAACAACCATTTCAGAAAGATTGCTCGGCATTTTTTCTTTCTTGCGATATCCGTTCAAACATTCTACAACAAGTGCAGGGTCGTTTCCTTTCAATAAATTATTGTACATCCCCGCAGCTTGAGTCATGTTCCTTGGAACACACACCACCATTCCGCGAACACTGCTAATGATAGCACCCATAGGGCTTCCACTGTGCCAAATGCCTTCTAGTCTGTGACCGCGTGTGCTAATAATCGCCGGAGCCATTTGTCCGCCAGCAGATCTGTAACGCACGCTAGCCAAGTCGTCGCGCATAATTTGAAGCGCGTAATAGATGTAGTCTAAGTACTGAATTTCCGCAACCGGACGAAGTCCGCGCATGGCCAAACCTATGGCTTGTCCAACGATTGTTGCTTCGCGAATACCTGTGTCGCTCACGCGCAACTCTCCGTATTTATCTTGAAG
>CAMCUG010000111.1 GCA_945878835.1 Chryseobacterium gleum
TTCAGTGATACGTTTTGGTTCAGTGCTGTCGAAGGCGAGGTTTATGCCATGTCCTCGTTATTCACAGCCGTTGTTTTCTGGGCTATTTTAAAATGGGAAAGTGAAGCGGACGAGCCAAGCAACTTGCGTTGGGTCATCTTAATTGCGTACCTCATGGGATTGTCAATCGGCGTTCACTTATTGAACTTGTTGGCGATTCCTGCTATTTGTTTCGTTTACTACTTCAAGAAATATCCATTCTCTTGGAAGGGGGTTGCAATCACTTCAGGCGTTGCACTTGGTTTGTTATTCTTAATGCAAACTGTAATCCTTATTTGGTCTATTCAAATTGCGGCTTGGTTTGAGCGTTTCTTCACGAACACGCTTGGAATGCCTTTCAATACAGGTGTTTTCTTCTACGCATTGTTGCTTATAGCTGGAATCGTTTCATTAATTATTTATTCGAAAAAACGCGGATGGGTAGCTTTGAACACGCTTACATGGAGCATTGGTGTTGCTTTAATCGGGTACACGACCTTTGCTACAATTGTAATTCGTTCTCAAGCAGACACCCCAATGAACGAAAATAAACCGAACAACTTCTTCGCATTGGTTTCATACATGAACCGTGAGCAATACGGTGATCGCCCCCTTCTTCGCGGACAGTATTTTAACACCCCACAAGTAAGAAACAAACCTTATACAGATGGAAATGAAGTGTTCGTGAAATCATACAGCGTGCGCGAGGACAGTAACAAAAACAAGTTGGTCATTTCCTTCAAAAACAGATTCGAAGCCGAGCAATACGTTTCCAACAACACCGATAAGAAGTTAATGGTGAAGGAAGAGTATTTGGAAACAGGCGAGAAGAAGGCTACCGAACCGAACTATGCGCAAACACACGTGTTCCCGCGTATGTATAGCAGCCAAGGAAGCCACATTCAACAATATAAAATTTGGGCTGAACTGAAGGACTTAAAACGCACGCCAACTTTCGGTGAGAACATGGGCTACTTCTTCAGCTACCAAGTGAATTGGATGTATTTGCGTTACTTCATGTGGAATTTCGCAGGAAGACAAAACGATACTCAAGGTCAAGGAGATTTCGTAGATGGTAACTGGAAAACAGGTATCGGTTTCTACGATGAAGCTCGTCTCGGAAATCAAGAGTTTGTTCCAGAGTTATCCAAGAACAACAAAGCGAACAATTCATACTACATGATTCCGCTTTTAATTGGTTTGCTCGGATTGGTGTATCAATTGCTTCGTCACAGAAACGATTTCATTGTCGTTGGACTTCTATTCGTGTTAACCGGATTCGCAATTGTGGTTTACCTGAACCAAACTCCCCTTCAGCCGCGAGAACGCGACTACGCCTATGCAGGTTCGTTCTATGCCTTCGCCATCTGGATTGGTTTGGGCGTAACAGCTATTTATTTCTGGTTGAAATTAATGTTGAAGAACATTCCTTCAGCTGCACTAGCTGGATTGGCATTCTTAATTTCTGTATCTGCCCCAATTTTAATGGCTGCGCAAGGATGGGACGATCACGATCGTTCTGACCGCAGAACGGGAATCGACATGGCGAAGAACTATCTGAATTCGCTTCAACCCAACGCAATTATTTTCACCAACGGAGATAACGACACCTTCCCATTGTGGTATGCGCAAGAAGTTGAAGGTGTTCGTACCGATGTGCGTGTAGTGAATCTTTCTTTATTGAATACCGATTGGTACATCGATCAAATGAAACGTCGTCAATACGAAAGTGCTCCTGTGCCTTTCTCTATCCCTGAATTCAAATACCGTCAAGGTACCCGCGATCTTATTGTTCTAAATTCAGACAGCGCTCTTACGCCTTTAGAAGAAGCTCTTTCTTATTGCTTAGATGATTCGAAAATTCAAGATTTCGGATACAAGAAATTCAGCGTTATGCCGAACTATCAATTCTCTTACGCAGTGTCGAAAGAGAACCAAGCGAAGTTCAGTCAATATGTTGGTGAGAACGATTCATTGGTAAACACCATGAGCTTTGCATTAATGGATGACGATGGAGAAAGTCCTCGTCAATTCATAACTAAAGCGCAATTGATGGTTATGGACTTAATCGTTCACAACAATTGGGAACGTCCAATCTACTTCGCTGTTACAACAGGTTCTGAAGCATACATGGGTCTAGAGCCATACTTCCAATTGGAAGGATTAGCGTATCGCCTTACTCCAATCTATCACTCAGATTACGATCGCGACAACATGACCGGTGGTGTAGTTTCTGAGTTGATGTACGACAACGTCATGAATAAATTCCTTTGGGGAAATATCGATACGAAAGACATTTATCTCGACGAAAACAATCGCCGTATGGTAACCAACTTGCGGATGCAAATGAACAACCTTGCAGAGCAGTTCATCATTGAAAATAAATTGGACAAGGCAGTTGCTGTCTTGAACAAGTCAATCAATTCACTTCCTGAAAAGAATGCCCCTTACGACCAACCACAAATCATGTGGCAAACAGCAGAGCTTTTGTTCAAAGCAGGAGATTTGCAAACCGCTACTAAATTGGCAGAGCGTGTCTTTGAATTGAATAATCAAATGCTCGACTACTATGAATCATTAACACCAGCGGAAAAGAAATCCATAGAGCGCAAAATGCAAATGAGCGCCTTCGTGAACGAAGAGCTGGTGAAAGACATGGAAGCATATACTCCAGGTTCAGGGGCTGCCAAGAACATGCGTGCAGCGCATGAAGCAGCGCTAGACAATGTTGGACTATTAGAATTAATGAAAGATGAACGCGGCAAGAAGGAAGCGATGGAGGCGCAAATGGCGTTGAGAGATTCTTTAATCAAGGTAATGGGACAAGCGAAATTCGACTCGTTGTCGAAGGTGAAAAGAAGTCAAGGTAAATTCTAAAATGGAATGAAGGAGTTCCTTCGGTTCATTAATAAAACAATAACAGCAAAGCGTTTAACAAACGCTTTGCTTGTTTATATAGGTTTTTATTTTTCTCGAATTTTTAAATCGTCGAAGCCATGGGGAATGCCCATTTCATTGAGTATTGAACCCACTACCGCTTGCAACCTCGGTTGTCCTGAATGTCCTTCCGGATTGAAACAATTCTCAAGAGATACAGGAAATTTAAAAGCAGAGAATTTCAATCGTTGGCTCGATCAACTGGCTCCAACGCTGAGTTATCTGAACTTTTATTTTCAAGGAGAGCCCTTCATTCATAACGAAATTTTACAATTTATTTCGAAGGCATCCGCTGCAGGTATTTATACTTCAACTTCCACCAACGCACATTTCATTACAGAAAAAAGAGCTGAAGAAATTATTCGTTCCGGACTAGATCGAATTCTTATTTCAATCGATGGAACCACGCAGGAGGTATATGAGCAATACCGCGTGAACGGAACGTTGCAGAAGGTTTTAGATGGAACAAAGCTTTTGGTCGAAGCAAGAAAAAATCTAAAGTCAAAAACACCTCACATTATTTTTCAGTTCTTGGTGGTTCGTCCAAACGAACACCAAATTGAAGACGCCAAGCAATTGGCGAATGAATACAAAGTCGATGAAATTCGATTTAAAACAGCGCAAGTGTATGATTATGAAAACGGCAACCCACTCATTCCAACCATAGAAAAATACAGCCGATACAAGCGTCACGCGAATGGAAAGTTCTCAGTGAAATCTTCCCTTGAAAATCATTGCTGGCGCATGTGGAGTGGGGCAGTGGTGACCTGGGATGGAAAGGTTGTTCCGTGTTGTTTCGACAAAGATGCCACGCATGAAATGGGTAATCTTTCAAAGGAAAATTTTAATTCTATTTGGAAGGGACCCACGTATACAGCGTTCCGCAAACAACTCTTGAAAGGAAGAAAGGAAATAGATATCTGTAAGAACTGCTCCGAAGGAACAAAAGTTTGGGCTTAGTCTTTTTGAATAAGGGCAACCGCATAAGCGTTCACGCCTTCTTCTCTTCCAACAAAACCCATCTTCTCTGAAGTGGTTGCTTTAATGCTCACATCTTCTTCTTCAATTTCACAAATGGAAGAAATTACTTTCTTCATTTCAGGAACGAATGACATAATTTTCGGACGTTCCATGCACAAGGTAGAATCAATGTTCCCCACTTTCCATCCATCGTCTTTAAGAACTTGAATGGTTCGTTGGAGAAGTATTTTAGAATCGATATTTTTAAATTCAGAAGAGGTGTCTGGAAAATAAAAACCAATGTCGCGTTTTCCTGCTGCACCCAAAAGCGCATCACAAATCGCATGTAAAAGAACATCTGCATCGCTGTGTCCCAATGCTCCTTTGTCGTGTGGAATTTGAACGCCACCAAGCCACAATTCACGGTTCTCGGTCAATTGATGAACGTCATATCCAAACCCTACGCGAATCTTCATTATTCTACGGGATCAGAAACTTTAGCATTCGCACCTACGCTGAAGCGAAGACTGAAACGCAACGTATTTGCTAGCGGATTTTGTTGCGTGGTACTTACCAAGTAACTCATGTCAATGGTTAACACTTGGTAGTGCAGGCCTGCACCAAACGTAATGAATTGACGATTTCCTTTGGTGTAATGCTCATGAAAATAACCCAAACGAATAGCGAACTGTTGGGCGAAGTCGTACTCAAATCCTGTCGCAATGTTGTATTCGCGAAGTTCTTCACGGAACTTACTTCCTGCCACAATTGATCCTGTTTCAGGATCGTACATTCCAGGAGCGTCGTAGAATGATTGAATCATTCCAGTAGCTGTTCCTACTTCAGGATTGTAACCTGAAATAATTGTATCACCGTCGTTGTTATAAATAGGTGGAGAAGGAACTAAGAGTTTATTCAAATCAAACAAAAACGTTAATTTATTGTAGTCATCGAGATTTGTAGAGATTGCCGTTCCTAATCTCATGTTGGTTGGAATGAAATCGCGATTATCCGAATTTGTGTAACTCATTTTAGCACCAATGTTCGAAATGTTCAATCCCCAATTCAATTGAGATTTGCGCCCTCCGATTTTAATCTTGTCGTTTGTGTAGAACGTTGAAATATCTACTGCTACCGAGCGTCCTGGCCGGCTTTCAGCTCCTTGAAGATTCGTACGTCCCGTTAAATTTGAATTGATATATCGAAGGGCAATTCCACCAGAGAATCTCTTAGATAATTTTTGAGAGTAGGCTAAGTCCAATGCGAATTCAGCTGGACGGAAATCCATAATGTTCGTTCCTACTTCGTCGGTGAAGGTGATATTTCCCAATGTGAAATAGCGAAGAGAACCGCCAATAGCTTGAGTCTTGCTTAATTTTTTTATTGCGCTTAAATAAGTTAAGCTCATGTCGTTTACCAATGCTCTTAGCCAAGGAGAGTAGGAAACACTAACGTCTAAATCATTCTCAGAAAATGCCATCTTAGATGGATTCCAGTGAATACTACTAGCATCTGGATCAAGCGCTACGCCAGCGTCTCCTAGCGCTCCGCTGCGAGAGTCAGGTGCAATGGTTAGAAATGGAACCGCTGTGGTAATGGTATTAATGGTAGCTTGACGACCATTTAACTCATTTGGATTCGT
>CAMCUG010000112.1 GCA_945878835.1 Chryseobacterium gleum
GAATCTTGTTGACTCTTTGAAAAACGATGAATCTCATCTATAAATAAAATGGCGCTTTTCTGAAACAGTCCGCCCTTACCTGCTTGATCTAACACTTCACGAATTTCTTTCACTCCGCTATTGATCGCAGATAGTGAAAAGAATGGGCGTTGTTGTGTTTGCGCAATGATATTTGCCAGCGTTGTTTTTCCAACACCCGGAGGACCCCAGAAAATCATGCTCGGAATATGTCCGCTTTCAATAATGCTTCGAAGCACAGCGCCTTTGCCAATCAAATGCGACTGTCCTACATATTCATCGAATGTTTTCGGACGCATTCTTTCCGCTAATGGCGTGCTCATAGCAAGTCGGGTCTTCTTGTTTTTGTTTTCTCGAAGGCTTGCTGCATGCGCCATTCTTCAATGATCTTGAAATTTCCTGATGTTAAAACCTCTGGAACTTTCCAACCGTTATACTCTGCAGGCCTTGTATAAACTGGCGGTGCCAATAAGTTATCTTGAAAGGAATCGGTCAACGCGCTCGTCTCATCGTTCATCACACCTGGAATTAATCGCACAATTGCATCTACTAAAACCGCAGCGGCTAACTCGCCTCCGCTTAAAACATAATCGCCAATAGATATCTCACGCGTTACATAATGATCGCGCAAACGTTGATCTATTCCCTTGTAATGTCCGCATATCATGAGCAAATTCTTTCCCAATGAAAAGGTGTTACACATGCTTTGGTTTAGTCTATCTCCGTCTGGAGTCAAATAAATAATCTCATCGTATTCGCGTTCCGCTTTCAACTTATCAATGCAATCTGCAATGGGTTGAATAAGCATAACCATGCCTGCTCCGCCACCAAATTGGTAGTCGTCTACGCTCTTGTGTTTGTCAGTTGAATAATCACGAATGTTGTGAATGTGAATTTCACACAGTCCATTCTTCTGTGCGCGATTCAAGATGGAATCGGCAAAAGGACCGTCAAGCAAGCGAGGAAGAATGGTTAAAATATCTACTCGCATGCTATAATTTTTTAATAACAAATTCTGTTCTTCTGTTCTTCGCTCTTCCCGACTCGGTGTCGTTCGATGCAACTGGTTTCGATTTCCCGAATCCCTTTGCTGAAAGTTGCTCCACCTTCACTCCTTTCGAAACCAAAAAATCTTTGACTTGATTTGCTCTTCCTAAAGATAGTGTTTCATTCGATTTATCGTCTCCAATGTTATCGGTGTGTCCGCGAATCTCAATAATCCACGTCGGATGTTCCTTCAAGTAATCTGTAAACTGAATTAAAATCAATTTCGATTCTTCGTTAATGGAAGTTGAGCTGGTTGAATAATAAATATCGTTAATGACAAACGGTTTGTTCTCTGCAACGACAGACGTTTCCAAATTCAATTTCAAAATAGCCGCAGGATCTTCGTTTTCCCTTCTCGAAATGACATGCGCGTTGAAGGCAATGTTTTCGCCTTCCACTTTCAACACCACATCTTCTTTCTTGTTCGTGCGCACAATGGCGGCATACGAGCCGTCATCGTTGTTTACCTTCACTTGCTCTTCACTTCCCGACTGGGCGTATTGAATGGTTACAGATGCATTCTGCGCAGGAGAACCATCGTCTCCTTTCACTTCACCTTTTATAATTGCAATGCGCTCGGGCTTCGCTTTTTCCGGCATGTTGAATTGAAAAATATCGTAGCTCTTTTCATCCAAATATCTATCCGCTCCGAAATACGCCAACTCCCCGTCGCTGCTTACAATAATTCCTATCTGATCATTCTCATCGTTGATCGGAGTTCCAATGTTCTCCACTTCGCTGAAGGTTCCATCGTCGTTCATTTTCGCGTAAAAGAAATCCATTCCACCTACACCCAAATGCCCATCGCTTGAAAAATAAATCGTATGACTATCGCTGTGAATAAACGGCGCCTTCTCTTGTCCCTTTGTGTTAATGGAAGCAGGAAGCGGCGAGCACTTGCCCCATGTGCCGTCGGATTGCTTACGCGACATAAATAAATCGTGACTAAAATTTCCTGAATTGTCTTTCATGCATTCAGGACGCACCGCAGCGAAGATGAGCGTTCGTCCGTCACCACTTAATGAAGGCTGCGCCTCCCATCCGTCGGGCGTATTCACACCTTCACCCAAGCTCACCCATTCGCTCCACACATATCCGATTGTTCCATCGTCTTTTGTGATGCGTTCGAATCGCGTTGAAAACAAATCGATGTTGTTGGCATTCTTTGCATTTGGATTCGACTTCGCAATGATGAGTTCTTTATTATCGATGGAGAGTGTTGCACCGCCGTATGAACCGCCTTTGTTGAATGGCGGAGGAAGAGCAAGACCGTTGTCGAATTGCGCATTAATGTCGACGCGCTTGCTCCATGTAAATTCTTCAACCTCTTTACTTGTGAAATCTCCTTTGGCCTGCTTAATTAGCAAACGCGTGAAGAACAAAATTTCACCATCTGGAGAAATCATAGGAAGGTATTCATCGCTAGACGTTGAAACACCTGTTACTTTTTTCGGTTTGAAAACGTAATTTTTGTTTCCATTGAAAATCTTGTTGTACGCTTTTACTGAAATTAAAGCCTCTTGAACTTCGGTGTATTTTTTATCGTAGTTCGAATTAAATTTCGAAGGATCACTATCTGGAAAGCGCAAAAACTTTTCGAAAGACTCTGCGGCCTCATCGTAGGCTTGATTGGCGTAGTGCATAGCACCCAAGAAATAATACATTTCAGAATGATACTCTTCGCACTTTGCTTTTAGGTCTTCGTACAATCGAATGGTTTCTTCAAAGCCGGAACCTTGTCTTTTTGCCCGAAGGAATTTCATTTCACCCAACTGAAGCATACATGGAAGGCACTCCGCATCTTGCTCTAATGCTTGTTCCAAAAATACTATACGTTCATCGCTGGGATACTTTTTTCCATCCGCTGCCTTATCCAATAGTTTCTGAACATTTTTCGTCGGTGTGTACTCGCAATTTTGGGCATGCAGCATTCCAAACGAACAACAGAAAATGAAGAAAATGAATAAGCCTTTATTCATGTTGAAAGAATCAAAGTTGATGTCCCATTTTTTCGCGTTTCGTATTCAAATAATTTTTATTCGAATCGAATTCTGCACCGTAAATCGGAACGCGCTCAACGCTTACAAAACCTATGCCTTGAAGTGCCTCCATTTTAAGCGGATTGTTCGTCAACAATTTCACCTGTCGAATTTCCAACTCCAACAAAATTTCTACCGCTTGATCGAAGGTTCTTAAATCGGCTTCGAAACCCAGCGCCTCATTGGCTTCAACGGTATCCATACCCTTCTCTTGAAGCTGGTAGGCCTTTAATTTATTGATTAATCCGATTCCTCTTCCTTCCTGACGCAAGTATATTAAAACACCTTTTTCTTCTCCGCATTGTTTAAGTGCCTCGTGCAGCTGATCGCCACAATCACATTTGCGTGAACCGAATACATCTCCGGTCATGCATTCTGAATGAATACGCACAGTAACAGGAGACGATTTATCGCATTCTGGGTGAATTAAAGCCAAGTTCGGAAGTTCAGCACTGCCGCTATCGAACGCCTTAATTTCAAAGTCGCCGTATTGTGTTGGAAGAAAAGTTGATACAAGCTCCACTATCGTTTCGAATTAGAAATTCAAAGATAGTTCTAAGAGTTCTTCGTCTCGCTAATGCGCATGGTTAAAATTCCAGCTAAAATTAGCAGACACCCGCCAATTGAAACCGCTAACATCCGATTGTTGTCGAGGAATTTATCCATTACCCAACCAAAAGATAGCGCGGCAATAATCTCAGGAAGGACGATGAAGAAATTAAATATCCCCATGTACACTCCAATCTTGTCCGAAGGCAAGCAATCTGCAAGCATGGCATAAGGCATTGAAAGAATGCTCGCCCAGGCTATTCCCACCGCACCCATGACAGCAAACAAATAAATTTGATTCTCTGCACCATGAATAAAGGAGAGTGCAATTAGTCCGGCACCACCAATGCTCAAACACAATTGATGGGTTATTTTCTGTCCCAAAGGTTTCACCAACAGCGGAAGAAGCATTGCAAATGAAAAAGTAATTAAATTTTGAAAGGAATAGGTCAATCCAGCCAATTCAGTCCCTTGTTTATACAATTCCTTTATAGCGGGATCCGCGCTATCAGCGCTCCCTCCGAAAATGTCTACACCAACCGCAGGGGTATAATAAAACCACATTAAAAACAACCCAGGCCATGTAAGAAATTGCACTAAAGCCAATTGCTTCATACGCTTTGGCATGTTCAAAATAGCATCGAATATTTCATTCAATCCATGCAATACGCCACCCTTCTTTTTTTCAATTGGATTCTCGTCCTTCTTTTCTGCAGGTGGATACTCTTTTGAGGTGATAACAGTATATAGAACAAAAAGGAAAAATGCGGCTGCACCAATGTAAAAGCTCCATTTGACATTCGATGGAATTCCCACGTGACCGATTTCATCTTTCATTCCCACCCAATTGGTGAAAATCCATGGCAAAGCGCTCGCTATCACAGATCCCAATCCTATAAAAAGCGATTGCATGCTAAAGCCGAAGGTGCGTTGTTCTTCAGGTAGATTATCTGCAACAAAAGCACGAAAGGGTTCCATTGAAATATTAATTGAAGAATCCAAGATCCACAATAGACCCGCGGCCATCCATAATTCACTGCAATTCGGCATTAAGACCAAGGCAATAGAACTTAGAATAGCACCTATCATGAAATAAGGTCTTCTTCTTCCGAAAGTCGGATGCCAAGTGCGGTCACTTAAATATCCAATGATCGGTTGAACAATGAATCCGGTTAAAGGTGCAGCTAACCAAAGCAAGGGGATTTCTCCAGATTTAGCTCCTAAGAATTCATAGATAGAACTCATGTTGGCCATCTGCAGCGCCCAACCAAATTGAATTCCCATGAACCCAAAGCTCATGTTCCAGATTTGCCAAAAACTTAATCGTTGCTTATTCATACCTGCAAGATATAGAAAGTGTACGAAATACACTCACCCGCAGAAAAGATTTTTACAAATCGAAAACGACGCCTTCGTTGGCTATATCTGTTTTTGGAAATACAGTCATAGCCTCGGCCTTGAAGAGTTCGTCGTCGCTATATCGACTGCTGTAATGTCCAACCACTAACTTCTTCGCATTCGCCATTTTCGCTATGGTTGCCGCTTGAATGGTGGTTGAATGAAAAGTCTTTTTTGCACGCTCTGTATCTTCTTCTAAGAAGGTGGTTTCATGATAAACCAAATCTGAATTCATAATATTCGGAACAATGCGTGCGTCGTAAGCGGTATCTGAACAATAGGCGTATCTGCGAATAGGAATTGAAGGACTAGTCACTTTTCCATATGGAATAACCTCGTTATCTCGCTCCACATCTATTCCTTTCTTCAACAATAAAATTTCTGAAGGCTGAAGTTTGAATTCAATAATGGCCCACTTCTCAACGTTTAACTTACGTTCTTTTTCCTC
>CAMCUG010000113.1 GCA_945878835.1 Chryseobacterium gleum
CAATGGCATAGACATTTCCAGCGGCATCGGTTTCGCATTCCCACACACAATCCCAATTCGAAGCAAAGGTTGGAGTTTGCACCCACGGGTCTATGGTTATTGGAACCTTTTCATTGTAGTTTGAAATTTGAAATCCAATTTTATTGGAAGCTATTTGAATAAAGCGTGAAGAAATAAATTTTTTCGATTGTGTTTCGAAGGAATACGGCTCGTGATCAATGATGTCTCCAAATTCGGTTGGAATATGAACAGCTCCGTCGATTAGATTCACATCTTTCGAGTACGTCATTTCAATGCGTTCAGACTTACTTCCATTACGCAACTCGAAAGCGTATTTGATGCCGCTTTCCGGATGAACAGTAAAGACGACATTGACACCCGGCCAAGCGTTTTCTATTCGAAGTTTTTCGTAACACTTTGCACCCTGAATGCCTTTGCAAACCCCGTCTGATTCGACAGAATAATTGCCGTAAAAGGCACATAATTCCAACGGCACATAGTCGCAATTTCCTTCTCCAATATCTACAGTTACAAAATCATTTCGAAAAGAAAACTTCGCATCTTCTCTTTCCGATTCTTTGTATTCCGAAATGGTTTGAATGGATTTTTTCTCGGAACGGTTCTCGTTTTTTTCAACCTCTAAAAACGAATACACCCATCCATGTGGCGTAAAGAAGATTCGAGTACTGCCCCAGTCAGCGGCATAAAGAATTTTTTTTTCAATTACTTTTTCCTCACTCGAAAACTGACCTTTATTTTCGACAAACACTCGCTCTCGCTCATATTTCCTTTCCCACTTGTTCTGAGCATTGGCTGAAAAAACAAAAGCAAATAATAAGATTGCAGTTTGAAGTATTTTCATACTGCAATATAACTCCTATTTATATTTTCCCAATAGTGAGATTAAACCAACGACTTTACTTCCATCCAACCACCGCCGTTATAAACCTCTTCTACACCTTGTTGTTGAAGGTATCCGGTTGCTTGACCGCTTCTGCCACCTGAAAGGCAACAAAGTACCAAAGGCTTCGGCATGTTCTTGAATTCTTCCACTTTTGTTGGCACTTCTTGTAACGGAATATTTATTGAACCCGCTACATGTCCACTTTGAAACTCTTCTCTTGAACGGACGTCAACGATTGTTGCTGTTCCATTTTTTAAAGCTGCTAATACATCCATTGTTTTGAATTTTGAGCGAAGGTAGAATAGGAAATTGAAAGGTGTTGTGAGGAGAGTCACATTAATCGCTCTTCAATAGAAACCAACTCGCTCGGTTATATTCTTGTTCAGGACCACAAGTCGATTTCGCTTTAATAATATAATAATACGTTCCGTCAGCTAATGAATTCAATTCATCACAAACTGAAAAGGAATCAGACATTTCAACGAGCAAATCGCCCCATCTATTATAAATCAATATTGAACTAATCTCAATATAACTTTCAATTGATTCAGATGAAATAGACGTGTGAAAGAAATTCCAACAATCATTAAGATTATCACTGTTGCGGGTAACCACATTTGCTATTTGCAATTTTTCTATATCGAAAAAAATAGATGAGTCCAGGTAAATTTGAATTAATAGCGTATCCCTGCAAAAGTTATCATTCCTCGATGCAATGAGATAATAATTCCCTGGGGTGTTAATAGAAGGATAGTCGTTACCGTTATCAAGTTGAATTCCTTGTGAATCTTCCCAATAATAAATAAATGTGGGATCTGAATTTAAATCTGTCCATTGGCTCAAACCAACATACTCCCTTCCACAGGTAATTGTATCACTTTCGGCACCTGATAAATCTGGAGAAAGTATTCCAATAATTTCCATTTGTTCCTCTGAAATACAATTGTTTCCATCTTGAACTGAAACAGTATAGGCACCTTGTGAAAGACTATCAATATAAAATACATTCGTCAATTGATTTCCATTCAAACTAAATTGATACGGCTGCACACCTCCAGATGCCGCAAATTGAATTGCACCAACATCGAATAAGCACGTATCTGGATAAGTGATGGGTACACAAAGTAGAACTTCAGGCTCATTCAGCATGAGTTCTACAGAAGAGGAACAACCATTTAGATCAACTGTTTGAATTTCATATACTCCTGAAGACAAGCTGGCAAACGTGCCGTTTTGAGATGTTATCGTATTCCCGTTCTCATCTGTAAGCGCATAGGAATATGGAGCGACACCTCCCACTGGGAAATTTGTAGCCAACGTAATTCCTCCGTCGTTGCCACCGGCGCAGCTGATATCAAAACCATTGTAATTCGTTGAAACCACAGATGAATCTTGGACCACAGGCGGTTCGGAAATTACAATTTGTAATGAATCGGTGCAACCAACAGCATCTTGGATAACGCAGTTGTAAACACCCGCTGTCAACTGACTTAGATTTGCACCAGAAACATTCGAAGGTGTCCATGTATAATTCCAATTCTGATTCGAAGGAAAATAGCCACCCGTTGCTGATATTTCTATTGAACCATCACTTGAACTATTACAACTCACACCATATCCATTATAATTTGAAGTTAAATCAACAGTTGCAACAACTTCACTTACACGAATCGCTAAATCATAAGTCTCAGATGCTCCCCCACACGTTGAACTTAGCAGAACGTGATATAAACCGGGGTTCTGAAATGAATAAGCAATCGTATCAAGATTCCCGTTAAACGTAATCCCATTTATTTGCCACTCCTGAAAACATGTTAAACCTACTGTTGTAAGATTATACAAATAGACTGTTTCACCAACACAAACAATTGAGTCGCTCAATCCAAAGAAAGGAACGGTGTAACAATCTTGACATTGGTAAATATCATTCGGCGCAAAATCAGTTGATACAGGAGATTTGATAGATGCTGAAAAAGACAACGCATTAGATGAACCTATCGGACTCGCGTTTGCTTGAATATCCGCTATTTGCAGAGGACAATCCGCTGTTTGACAATTGACAAAACCCAAGCTATCCGTTTTAATAAACAATGGATCCATACTACCATCGGCATTTCCGAAAAAAGTACTCGCCGTATAAGCCGAAATTGTGAAGCTCCCGTCCAGACCTAATCCAACCCCTATTCCCTTATCTCTTGATTCAGCACCATATTGTCTTGACCAAATAATATTTCCATCATAGTCAATGTGAAACAATAGAATATTTCGTTCATACATTCCTGCAGACACTGTGTTATTTGCTCCGGCATCTATAGGATAACTGTCAGAGTTTCCGCAAATGGCATAACCTTGAGGTGTTGCTATGACTGCCCTGCTTTGATCGGAACCTGGGCCACCGTATGATTTACTCCAAATAATACTTCCGTTCGATAAGGATGCCTCAATAGCAAAAATATTATCTCCGCTTTGACCACCTTGATTTTGAGAAGGGGTTGTTAATAGTATTGTATTGTTTGTCTCATTGACATTCGCTGAGCAAGACCAGGCTGTATGATCGATATCGGAATAACCCACACCATATGCCATTGTCCAAATTATTGTTCCATTAGCATCAGTCTTAGCCAAAGCCATGTCTTTTCCTGGGACATTATAAGTAGACAAAAAAACAATTTCACCTGTAGTTAACTCATGAACATATAGGGGCATTTGGCCAAAATTGCTAAAGTTCTTGGACCACAGAACATTGCCGTTCCCATCTAACCTCATTAATACACAAGATAAATTGGGTTGCTTGGCAACACAAATTATATCCCCATTAGCTGCCTCAACAGCATGAAAAACCCATTCTAAACCAGGATAAGTTTTCAGCCAAAGTAAGTTACCATTCTGATCTAACTTCGAGACAAAACCTGTTGATCCATCATAATGGCCAGAAATTAAGAAATCTCCATTTGATAACTCCTGAATTGATTTAGCGCCATCTGCCTCTCCTCCTCCGATAATCTTAAACCACAAGCGATTTCCACATTCGTCGACCCGATATACATAAATATCGCAACCTCCCGCACTGCCGTTACCTTCATGCTGACCAGCAGCCACGAAGCCGCCATCGGAAGTTGGCTGTAGCGTCAACCCCCCGTTCATTCCTGAAAGGTTATACTTTCTATAGAAGGTATTATTCTGTCCGAGACCGACAAAACTCAAAAAACACATTAGCGACAAAAAAATAAAGATTACTTTCTTCATTGCTCGATGGTTTCAGTAATATGAATTTTCTCCCTTTCGTAACCAATTTGCACCATCATGTTTTCAATGTCCTTCGCATTGTGAGAATCAGAACTTAAAAGGCGGACACGTAGAGCATATTCCTCTGTAATTCGCTCGCATTCTAATGGCCCCCAACTCTTAATACGTTCAATAACCATTGGGCTTAAAAACGGGCACATAAGACCATGGGCTTCAACAACCACATAATAATTCTTAATTGGATCTTTTGCAGCAAAAACGTCGAATGATAATAAAGAGAGCAAAAATATCGGGAGTAACTTTTTCATTTGATTTCGTTTTAATTTATGAGGATCGCTTTTATTATTTTCACAAGCTTAATTTCGGATTATGTTACCTGCTTTTTTCGCAACAAACTATATGTAAAATTGATAATAAATAAATGTAAATCAACAATCGTAAATTATTACCATAAACTGCATTATTAATACGTTAAGTGCAAAGCAGTACTAACAACGCAGTTCCAACAACGGAGTTCTAACAACGAAGTTCAAACAACGCAGTTCCAATAACGTAGTTCCAACAACGAAGTTCCTAGGGCATTTCGGATGCCGCTCGCGAAGCGAGCTTTTATTTCTGCACAACAAATCTCTTCACCACCTCTCCCACTTTCAAAACATAATTCCCATCTGCGAAGTTGGAAACAGAAATGGTTGTTTGTGTTGAAAGAAGCTGTTGCTTGAATACCAATTTTCCCACTGCATCGAATATGTACAAGTCGTTTCCGATGATGGAAGAGTTGATTTGAATATTCAATTCAGAGCGGGTTGGATTCGGGTATAAGCTTATTGTTGCGTTTAGTTCGAAGATGCTGTTGTCGATCTCTCCATCGCAGTTTTCGTCTATGCCGTTGCCGCCAATGTCTTCAGCGCCTGGATTGATGTTCGCATCGGTGTCGTTGCAGTCGGTATCGTCAGGAGTATATCCAATGGGCTGCGTACATGCCAAGATGCTCACCGATGGATTTCCGTAGGTGTCGCCATCGTTGTCTATGAAGTATACCGTTTGAACGCCTTCGTCGATTTGTCCATCGCAGTTATCGTCAATTGTGTTACAAGTCTCTGTAGCATTTGGATTGGTGTTGCTGTTGGAATCGTCACAATCGGTGTTGTTCGTAACATATCCAGCACCAAGGTCAGAGCAACTGCTAATCACATCTCCAGCTCCGAAGCCATCTCCATCAGTGTCTGCGTAGTAATCGAAGAATGTAATCCCGTTGTCGATTGTTCCATCGCAATCATCATCTTCGCCGTTGCAGATTTCCGCTGACGCTGCATTTTGATT
>CAMCUG010000114.1 GCA_945878835.1 Chryseobacterium gleum
TTTTTTTATGCGTCTAATTCGCTGGTGAAATGGAAACTTAATTCCGGATAGTTCTGCTTCTCCATGTCGAGCATGAACTGACTGGGAGCTAGAAACACATCTCGGTCTTCTTTGTCTTTCACAATGTTGTTTCCTTTAATGCGTAAGAACTCTGTACGCTTCGCCGGATCAGTTGTGGTGATCCAACAAGCCTTGTAGTATGACTTCGGCTCGAAAATACATTTCGCTCCGTATTCGTTTTCCAAACGGTATTTAATTACTTCAAATTGAAGTTCACCCACTGTTCCAACAATTTTGCGTGATCCAGGTTCTTGGAAGAATACCTGGGCAACTCCCTCTTCAGTCAACTGACGAATTCCTTTGTCCAATTGCTTAGTCTTCATTGGATCGCGATTCACCAACTCTTTAAAGATCTCTGGAGAGAAACTTGGAATGCCCTTGAACATCATGTTCTCACCTTCGGTAAGTGTATCGCCTATCTTGAAATTTCCTGTGTCGTACAATCCAACTACATCGCCCGGATAAGCTTCATCAATGGTTGACTTTGCTTGCGCCATGAACGTAACCGGATTAGGGTATTTAAAATCCTTTGCTAAGCGAACATGCTTGTAAAATTTATTGCGTTCAAACTTTCCACTGCACACACGTAAGAACGCAATGCGATCGCGGTGACGCGGATCTATGTTCGCATGTATCTTGAAAACGAATCCACTGAACTTCGCTTCAGTCGGATCTACTTCTCTTGTTTCTGTTTCACGTGAACGCGGGGTTGGAGCAATCTCAATGAATTTCTCTAACAATTCACGAACCCCGAAATTATTCATGGCCGAACCGAAAAACACAGGAGCTAACTTTCCTGCTTTGTACGCTTCAACATCAAACGGATCGTAAACGTTGCTAATGAGCTCCACATCTTGACGCAATTCATTCGCGTATTGTCCAGCCAATTCATCGAGAATTGGATCGTTCAAATCTTCGACATGAACAATGTTTTCTTCCACCTTCGTTTTGTTCGAAGCAAACAAATTAATGCTCTTGTCGTAAAGCTTGTAAACGCCTTTGAAACTGAATCCCTTCGATATTGGCCAAGACAACGGCTGAACTTTAATAGACAGCTTCGTTTCCAATTCATCAAGAATATCGAAACCATCACGTCCTTCCAAATCCATCTTGTTTACGAAGACAATTACCGGCGTATCGCGCATACGACAAACCTCCATCAATCGCTCAGTCTGTGTTTCAACACCCTTCACACTATCAACTACCAAGATCACACTGTCAACAGCTGTTAGCGTGCGATACGTATCTTCTGCGAAATCTTTGTGACCGGGAGTGTCGAGCAAATTAATTTGCTTGCCCTGATATTCAAACACCATTACGGAAGTTGCAACAGAGATTCCCCTCTGTCTTTCAATTTCCATGAAATCGGAAGCTGCTGTTTTGGTAATCTTGTTACTCTTTACAGCCCCCGCTGTTTGTATTGCACCTCCAAAAAGCAAGAGCTTTTCAGTCAATGTTGTTTTACCCGCATCGGGGTGAGAGATAATTGCAAACGTTCTTCTTCTTCCTATTTCTTCTTGCGCACTGGCCATGTTCTTCCTTTGTTACTTCGCGGCCGACGCTTCTACGTAGGCTTTTATTTTAATGACAGTGGTTAATTCAGGTTCTGTATTCGCCGTTATGGTCACTGACTTCTCTTGATCTTTTTCCTTTTTGGTGCTGTCGAACTTCACATTAATTGAAGCCGATTGTCCGGGCTTAATTGCCTCCTTCGGCCACTCCGGAACGGTGCATCCGCATGAACCTTTACAATCTTCGATGTACAAATCTTCCTTTCCTGTGTTCGTGAATACAAAATCATATTCACGCTTCTCCCCTTCTTTCATTCTTCCGAAATCGTGCACCATCTTTTTGAATTTCATTTTCGTTTTCGGGCGTGCAATAGACTCTTCACCTGAACCCGGCTCATGAGCTACCTTTGGAAGAACCACAGGTGCAGGCTGACTTGGAATAACTTCTGCACTGTTGGTTGAAGAAGTAGAACAACTTGCTAAAACAAGCAACGTACCTCCAATAACAAATACTAGCTTTTTCATTTTCTTATTTTTTCGATTTTGATTTACCCATTTTGTATTCGTCGAATCCCAATGGCATTTTCTCAAATTCACCATTGACAAGAATTTCCATTCCACGTTTAAAAGCTGGATTCAACTCATTGATAATTTCATAGAATGATTCGTTTTCATAAATACCTCTTCCAACCAACGCTTTCATGCGAATGAGAATGACTTGCTTTGAAAGAGCAAATTCGACCTCATTGAATTTCACTTCTTTCTTTTCTGCTGCCTGAATAAACGCTTGCACTTCGGCTTCCGAAAACATGAATTGCGAAATAAATTCTTTTGACGACGGATACTTCTTCTTCAACTCATCGCGATGAGCATCTACGTATTCCATAGTCCAATCGTTGGTAATTCCAACACGCAAAAGATTCGAGAAATATTTACTGTTCTCTGAAGTATCTAGCGGAACAAAAATGTCTGGCATAATTCCACCACCGCCGTATACCGTGCGATGTGTCAAACGCGTTTCGTATTTATCTTTTTCAGAAAACTTAATGCTATCCGCATGGAAAAATTCACCGTTCTTCAATCGCTTCAAATAATCCATCTCGTAATCTTCCAATCCTTTTTCATAAGGCTTCTGAATGCATCTTCCCGCTGGAGTGTAGTACTTCTGAACGGTTAAGCGAACCATCGATCCGTCGGGCAATGGAATCGGACGCTGCACCAATCCCTTTCCAAACGATCTTCTTCCAACAATAACTCCGCGATCCCAATCTTGAATGGCGCCACTCACAATTTCACTTGCACTCGCTGAAGACTCGTCAATCAAAACTACCAATCGCCCCTCCTCAAATCTTCCTTTAACACGCGGCTTTGCATTTGTTTTCTCCTCCGGAAAAGCACGTCCTTTTGTGAATACAATCAACTTGTCTTTATCCAAAAACTCATCGCACATATCAATCGCCGCGCTTAACATTCCACCACCGTTGTCTTGAAGGTCTAAAACTAAATCGCGCATTCCCTTTTTCTTCAAATCGTCTAATGCCTTGCGTAATTCTTCGGTAGTAGTTTTCGCGAATCGAGATACTTTGATGTATCCCACTCCCTCTGCAGCCATGTATGCTGCGTCGATCGAGTAAATCGGAATTTTATCCCGAACAATCTCGTAAGTCGATACTCCCTGAACTCCTTTTCTGAGAATGCCCACTTTCACCTTCGTGCCGCGCGGACCACGAAGTTTCTTAAATACGTCGGTGTTTTTCACACCAATTCCAGCCATGTTAACACCGTCTACGGAAACAATTTTATCGCCCCCGCGAATACCCAATTTCTCAGAAGGACCGCCCTGAATGGGTTCTACCACCATAATGGTGTCGTGAAGTATGTTGAACTGAACGCCAATTCCATCGAAACTTCCTTCCAACGGCTCGTTGGCTTCTTGTAATTCTTCAGCGCTGATGTAGGTTGAGTGGGGATCCAATTCTTCCAACAATGAAATGATTGCTTTTTCTGTAAGTTCTTTTGAGTTTACCGAGTCGACGTACATGTATTCGATGTAGTTCAACAACGACGCGAATTTCTCTGTTGTTGTTTTCGGATCTGGTTGTGCCCAAGCAGTGGCTGTAATAAGCGATTGGACAACTAAAAACAGGAATAATTTCTTTTTCATAAGTTCGGGTTAAAGGTACAACGCAGATTCGTTGTACCAATGTCCCTAACTAAAAAACCGTACCACTATTGCGCATGGAAGAATTACCAAGAACCGCCTGCTCCACCACCGCCGAAGCCTCCTCCACCGAAACCGCCAAAGCCACCGCCACCGCCTGATCCTCCGCCGAAGCCACCGCTTCCTCCTCGGAATGAATTGTAATATCCTGAGTGACGCGTGTTCATAGATGCGATTAAGGCCCATGCCGCCCAGAAGCCTAGGTTGTTTGTGCGCGCATATTGACGTGTGCTCTTCACTTTAAATAAAAAGAAAACGCTGGCAATAACGATGAAGAAAACCAGTGCACCCAGTATTCCGCCTTTATTTTTTTTCTTATCCGGAGCGTAAGCGCTGGCTGGATATTTTCCGCGAGATAAATCAGAAAGTATTTGAACGCTTTTGGCAATGCCTTCAAAGTATTTTTTCTGTTTTGCTAAAGGAATAAATTCGTTTTCGACAATGGTGTAAGAGATTGCATCTGGAATGGTTCCGTGCAGTCCTCTTCCAACCGCAATAAAAGCTTCTCCCTTCGAAGACGCTTGTTTTGGTTTAATGAGGAATACGATTCCGTTGTCTTCCTTGGCTTGTCCAACCCCCCATTGCTCTCCAAGTTTCGTTGCGAAAGCGTAGGGTACAAACCCGCATAGATCTTCAACAATAACAACAACAATTTGTGTTCCTGTTGTGCGAGCTAAATTTTGTAAGCTGTCTTCCAATAATTGGATTTCATTGGCTGCAAGCATTCCTGCTCCGTCGTAAACCAAACGTCGATCATCTTTCGCTGGGAAACAATCCTGAGCTTTTGCCTGTGCGCCAAAGACGAACAAAGCAGCAACGAATAATACTTTAACGGCTGACTTTATTGCTAATCTCATTGACGTCGTTTTCTTGATAAGGGAAAGATGATTTTAATGCCGAAGCAATGCTTAGGAAACACGCACGAATACCTTCAGCGTAGTTGTCCAACTTAAAATCATTGATTAAAGTCGAAAGACAATTCGAGAGAAACTCTTCCGGCAAGTGCGCCTTCGCTCCTGCGTCTGCAAGGATAGAGACCTTTCGGTCGTTCACACTCACATACAAGAGAACAGCATTACGCTTCTCTGTTTTATGCAACCCCAATTCTGAAAAAACAAAAGCTGCTCTATCCAGCAAATCTTCCTTGCACGCTTCTTCAATGTGCAATTTGAATTCTGCTGAAGTGAGCAGCTCCGCTTCTTCAATGGCTTTCTCTACCTGAGTAGAAAATTGTTCCTCGAAGAAAAATTCCATTATTCGAAACTAACCTTTGGAGCATTTTCACTTCCAGCGTCGGCTTCAAACATCTTACGAACTTTGAATTCTTCATCGTCGTTTCCAACCAAGCCAAGGGCTTTGTGTTTCCAGAAACCTCTAACATAACTGTTGAATTCCTTCACAGCTTCGTTGTAATAATCGCGTTCTGTCTTCACTTGGTTCTCGGTTCCTTCCAACTGTGTTTGTAGCATTCCGAAATTTTCAGTGCTGCGAATTTCAGGATATTTCTCGAACACCACTTGAATGTTGCGATTGATAATACTTCCTTGTTGTTGAATTTCTTCTGGAGTAGTGGCGCTCTTAATTCCAGAACGCGCATTGGTTACTTCCATCAAAATTTTCTCCTCATTCGCTGCAGCACCTTTCACAGTTGCGATCAATTG
>CAMCUG010000115.1 GCA_945878835.1 Chryseobacterium gleum
TTCAAGGTAACGTTGTAGATTCCGTCAGCATTCGCGTCGGTTAGAACGTTATACGTATCAGCACCGCACCATCCGCACCAAGGTCCAGTAATGTACACGTTTGTGAAGGCTGTTCCAGCGCAACTCATGTCTACGTTGAAGTTGGTGGCGTACAAGCAAGTTCCATTGTCAACTGTTGCTGATGCATTGTAGTTAGATGCAGCTGCGTTCGTGCAACCTGGAGTGCCAATTACACAAGCACTGCAAGAACCCCAGCACACAGTGCTTAACACTTGTGTTGGAGTGATGTCTGTGACATTTATAGTACCTGCCATACCAGCATGATATTCGCAATTGTAGTATAGAGTGGCAGGTGCGTTATTTGGAACTACAAATGTTATTGTACCGTTGTCCGTGCCATTATTAGTAACTCCGCTACTGTATGCGTTTCCAGTGCCAGTAGAAGAAACAGTATTTATCCAGAATGGATGTCCTGAAGCATCTATGTTAAATGTGTAAGTTTGACCCTCGATAAGAGATAAAGTTGGATCTGAACCAACTGCTGCTCCAGAAAAAACATATGCACCACTTCCGTCATTTGTTACATCAAATGTGGATGGTGCTGCAGTTCCAACTGTTAAAGTACGATTGGTATTCGCACCGGTTGTAATAGTACAAGAAGAACCTGGGGTTAAGCTTTCCTGTGTTGTCCAGTTATCTGCGGCGAATTTGTATTCGTATGTTCCGGCAGGAAGGTTAAGGGTAGTTTCCCACACTCCGTCTGCATTCGCATCGGTCATTGGGTTACAGTTTCCACACCATCCGTTGAATGTTCCGTTAACTTCTGGAGTCGTAAATCCAGTTTGGTTGGCCATGTCAACTTTGAAAGTAACTGGGTAAGTTGGAGGAGGACAGTTGGTGCAAAGTCCCCAACAAACGATACCAAGTGTAGTGTTTGCTGTTAAGTTTAAAGTACGATTGGTGTTCGCACCAGTTGTCATGGTGCAAGAGGAACCAGGAGTTAGGTTTTCTTGTGTAGTCCAAGCATCGGCCGCGAATTTGTATTCGTATGTTCCAGCCTGTAGGGTTAGAGTTGTTTCCCAAACACCGTCTGCATTAGCGTCGGTCATTGGATTACAGTTTCCACACCATCCGTTGAATGTTCCATTCACTTCAGGAGTTGTGAATCCGGATTGTCCTTGCATATTTACTTTGAAAGTAACAGTGTAAGAAGGTGGGGCTTGTGAACAAGCCACGCAAGACGCCCAACATACTGTTGGAATAGTTGTAGCTGCAGAAACAGTTACAGTTCTATTGGTATATCCTGAATTGGTCACCGTACAGCTGCTTCCAGGAATCAAAGTTTCTTGACCAGCCCAGTTGTCATAAGCGAATTTGTATTCGTATGTTCCGCCAGGAAGTGATAAAGTTGTTTCCCAAATACCGTCAGCATTTGCATCGGTTAATGGGTGACAGTTTCCGCACCATCCGTCGAATGAACCGTTAACAGTTGGAGTTGTGAAACCAGATACGTTGGTCATATCTACTTGGAAAGTTACAGGATAGCTTGGTGGTGCTTGATTGCAAGAAACGCAAGACTGCCAACATACAGTAGGCAGAGTAACGTTTGCTGATACAGCTAAAGAGCGATTCGTGTAACCGAAAGCGGTTACTGTGCAAGAAGACCCTGGGGCTAAATTTTCCCATGCTCCACCAGATGTGGCTGTAAACTTGTATTCGTATGATCCCGCAGTTAGTGGAACCGTAACTTCCCAAATGCCGTCGGCATTTGCATCTGTCATGGGCGTGCATATGCCGCACCAGCCGTTAAACGTTCCGTTTAGGGAAACGTTTGAAAGCCCAGTTCCGTTCATGTCTACGCTGAACGTGACATCAAACGCCTTTGCTCCTATGAAAGATGTAAAGAGCAAAAAGAGTAGGTAGATCTTTTTCATTTTGGTTATTTATTAATTTTTAGGTATGAGCGAATATATAGTAATTGTACTATAGACAAAAACACTTTTTGAAAAAAAATTGTAGTTTTTACAAAAAGTCACAATAAATCTCATTTATTTCGCTCAAATTTGTGAAATGGCTATTTCAAAGAAAATTTCAAAGACGAGAATAGAGCAAGACGATATTTATTCCATTCCAATTGACGAGTTTTTCAAGTCCGCGTTTTCTGTCGACTGCGTCATTTTCGGTTACCATGAAAGAGAACTGAAAGTGTTGCTTATTCAAAGGGGCACGGATCCTTTCCAAGATTATTGGGCCTTACCGGGAGACTTAGTTTATCCGTATGAGGACCTAGATGATTCGGCAAAGCGTGTCTTGAACGACCTCACTTCTCTGTCGGACGTGGCCATGAGACAAGTGCATACCTTCGGAGAAGTAAACCGTCATCCGCTTGGGCGCGTAATAACAGTTGGCTATATAGCTCTTGTTGAACTGATGGACATTAATCCACTTCCATCTAAATGGGCGAAGCAGACCAAATGGCACAGCATAAAGCGCATGCCGAAGTTAGCTTTCGATCACAAAGAGATTTTGAATGAAAGTTTCCGAGCGTTGAAAGATATTATAGTAGCTGAGCCGCTTTGGAGTAAAGTTCTTCCAGAAAAATTTACCCTCACCGAATTCCAAGCAATTTTCGAAACGATATTGCAACGGGAATTTGATAAGGGTAATTTCAGAAAGAAAATCAACGGGTTGAAATTCTTAAAGCGATTGGACGAGTCACAACAAAATGTGCGTCACCGTCCCTCTAATTTATACCGCTTCGACGCGAAACTGTTTAAACAGTATCGCGACAAAGGGTTTGTTTTCGAGTTCTAACTAATTCTTACAATTTCACAAAACGTTGAGTAGCGGCGCCTTTTGCGGTAACTACTTGCACGTGGTAAATTCCTGTAGAAAGAGATTCAGTGTTCACTTGAACATTGTTATTCAATGTTACAGTTGGAAGTGTTATACGCTTTCCAGTGTTGTCTATTATTGAAATGGCTTTCACCAAGTTTGCACTTTGAATCATGAATGAATTTTGAACGGGATTAGGGTAAATTGAGAATCCTTCAGCATTGATTTCATTCACATTTATTCCTCCACAGCTAATGCATGTTCCGTAACAAACGGTGTCCATAACAAGCGTTCCGGTTACGTCCAACGTTCTGTTCGTGAAACCTGAATTTGTCACTGTGCAAGGATCTCCTGCAGTAAGCGCTTCAGAGCCAGCCCAAGTGTCATACGCGTACTTATATTCGTATATCCCTGTGTTCAATGGAATAGTCAATTCCCAAATGTTGTCGGCGTTGGCATCGCTCATTGGTGCACAACCTCCGCACCAGTTGTTGAATGTTCCGTTCACTTCAGGAGTGGTGAATGTTGTTCCACTGGCATTCATGTCCACAACAAACATGATATTGTAAGGACCAGATGATATTCCGCAAGCTTCGCAGCTTCCCCAACACACAACAGGCAAAGAATCAGCTACAGAGACGTTAAGAACACGATTGGTATATATGCCGGTAGTCATTGTGCATGAACTTCCAGGAACTAAAGTCTCTTGACCCGTCCAGTTATCGAATGAATATTTGTATTCATAAGTTCCTGGCGCTAGAGAAATAGTTAAATCCCAAACACCATCACCGTCGGCATCGCTCATCGGCGCGCAGTTTCCGCACCATGCGTTGAAGATGCCATTGACCTCCGGAGTAGTGAATTCGGTTACGTCGTTCATGTCAACTTGAAAGGTAACATCTACTTGAGCAGCCGCACTCAAAGAAAAAATTGAAAGAATTGCAAATAGAATTTTTTTCATGATCTAGTTTTTTGCTAATTTAGAGAAATTGTACTTTAGACAAAAAGGTTTTAATACATTTGTTTTCAATGTGTGAATGTTTTGTCAAATGTTGTGTACTTTGCCGCAAATTCCTTCATCTTAAATGAATTTATGATAAAAAACATTAATCTATTCTGCTTGTTTATATACTTAGCCCTTTTCTTCAGTGCTGCGGCGGTAAGTGCTCAGGCGATTCCGGTTTCATTGGTGCAAGATGAAGCTGGGGTTTGGCATATGTCGAGAAACGGAAAGGCCTATGAGGTTCGCGGAGCAGGAGGAAATGTTCAACTCGATAAATTGGTTGAAATAGGCGGAAATTCTATTCGTACTTGGAGCACAGACAATGCGCAAGAAATTTTAGACGAGGCTCATTCCAAAGGACTTACAGTAATGTTAGGACTTTGGGTTCAGCATGAGCGTCACGGGTTCGATTACAACGACGAAAAGAAAGTGGCAGCGCAGTTGGAAGGATTCAAAAAAGTTATTCTTCAATACAAAGATCACCCGGCCTTGTTAATGTGGGGAATAGGAAACGAGGTGGATCTGTTTTACTCGAACACCCGCGTTTGGGCTGCTATCAATGACATCGCGAAATTCATACATGAAGTGGATCCCAACCACCCAGCTTCTACTGTAACGGCTGGATTGGATGATAAGGAAGTCAAGTTGATTCTTCGCGACGCTCCAGAAATCGATATCTATTGCGTGAATACCTACGGCGATATTGCCGGTGTGAGAAAGAACATCAGAAGCTTCGGATGGGAGGGTCCTTATATGATTACCGAGTGGGGACCTAACGGACATTGGGAAGTAGCTAAAACAAAATGGGGCGCTCCGGTGGAACAAAGCAGTTCAGAAAAAGCGAAATCATACAGAGAGCGTTTGTCGAACGAGATTGAAGCTGATAAAAATTATTGCATCGGTTCATATGTGTTCTTGTGGGGACACAAACAAGAGACCACATCAACGTGGTACGGATTATTTTCTGCTGAAGGAAATGCGTCGGAAGCTGTTGAAGTTCTTCAAGACATTTGGAAACCTGGAACTGTAAAAAACAGAACTCCTGTTTTGGATTCTGTTCTAGTGAATGGAAAAAAGAAAGGAGAGTACATTGCCATAACAGCGGATGAAATCTACGAAGTCAGTGCTTTCGTGAAAGATGCCGATGGCGATTTATTGAAATCTTCTTGGGTGATTGTTCCAGAGAGCCGCGACATAAAATCGGGTGGAGATGCGGAAAGCGCGCCAACACCTATTGCAGGACTATTCAAAAAGAAAACATCAACAAGCGCTAGGTTTTTCGCTCCTTCCACTGAGGGTGCGTATCGATTATTTTTTGAGACAGTAGATGGAAACGGTCATTACGCTTATACGAATGTGCCGTTTTATGTGATGCCACGAAAAGAAGGACAAGCACCGAAGCGCGCAGTCTCTTTCAAACGAATCGATTTTCAACCTTAATGCGAATGAAGTCTAATTTTAAATATCTGTTTTCTCTGTTAGCACTTCTAATTCTGGTTGAAGGAAATGGTGCGTGGGGACAGGTTGACAACCTCACTTCTTCATACGGACTTTATCCGAAGAAGGATTCTCTAACCCCAGGAAAGATAAGTGTTTCAGGGTTCTATCGTTTTTT
>CAMCUG010000116.1 GCA_945878835.1 Chryseobacterium gleum
CATCCATGCCCACACCCATGTTGTAGGCATAGCCACCGCTGTAATAAAATCCGCCCCAACTAGCATCTTGAATAGGATTACCGTGATAATATATTCGAGTTGTGAAATTCACCCAAGACGCAAGATTCGGTAATTCAACAAATAAATCAAGACCAACATGCGTAAAGGAAGCGGAATTGGAATTCACAAAAACCGAATCAACTGTTAATCCTTCAAGATCCAAATGCAATTGAGGTATACTCGTCATCACGGGAGAAATTGTGACGTCTGCATACCCTCGAATATTATTGCTTGAAAAGTTCGTGAAGTCGAGATAGACATAGGTGTCAACAATATCTAAAGTATCGCATCGACTGTTGCTGTTAGATAGATCCTTATGCGAATGTTTGTGCGAGCAATTCGTTTGCCCAAAAGAAGCAAAAGATAAAATTGAGCAAAGAGCAATTAAAAATATTCTATTCAAATTAAGCAAATTCATGTCTGCAATATATTCCAATTTCATGAAACAACCTTTTTCAAATTGATGGTGTCTAAGTAATAGCGACAGAGAATTGAAACCGCTTTGTTAGCCAACCAACCAAACTGCAAGTATGAAACCAACCCACGATCTGTTCGATCTGGTTCATTCTCTGACCAAGAGTGAAAAACGTTTTTTCAAGCTACAAAGCTCGTTGCAAGCGGGCGAGAAGAACTACGTTCGACTTTTTGATTTACTTGAAAAAATGGATCATTATGACGAAGATTTTGTGAAAGAGTCGTTCAAAGGAGAACTTTTCTTAAAACATCTTCCGTCAGAAAAAAATCACTTATTCAAACTCATTTTGAAAGCTCTGCGCTCTTACCACGGTGAAAGCACTGTTCGAAGCGTCTTAAAGCAAGCATTAAAGAATGTTGATATTCTTCACAAAAAAGGACTTTTCGAGGAATCTAAGAAAGAATTGAAGCGAGCGAAGAAATTGGCTACTGCTTATGAGTTTTTTTACTACTTGTTTGAAATAATTTCGTGGCAAAAGAGCCTTCTGGAGGAGGATTATGAGAACGGTGATTTCGTTCAGTCTTTCGATGAAATTGCTGAAGAAGAATCCGAAATATTATTGCAACTGCAAAACCTTGCTCAATATCAGGTAATATATGGAAAGGTGAATGCAATCTTTCGTTCTGGAGGATTCACTCCTTCAAAGATTCACGAAGAGATGCTTAATGAAATTATAGATTCGAAGCTCCTTCTAGACCCTACTTTGGCAATGTCCATCCGCTCGAAATGCATTAGACTGTATTCATTAGGTTTTTGTGCAATAGCAGAAAGCAATATAGAAAAAGCTGCGGAATATTTTACAGAGGTCATTGCAGTTTTCGAAGAAAATGAATGGCTTCGCGAAGACAAGGCAAAGCGATATTTAAGATCACTTGGACAATTGTTGACGTGTCGCGTGCTTCTTAATGATAGGGCAGGAGCAACAGACATATACAAGAAGCTAGAGTCATTGGAAGACAAGGAACAGTTCCAGGATCCAGATTTAATCGCTTTTCGTTTCCGCATTTTGAAGCAAATTCAAGTGGAAATGGCGCTTATGTTTGAGCAGAAAATTCAATCAGACGAGTTGTTTGCCGCTATTCAACAAACAAAAAACGTTCTCAGTAAAGAGTTTGAAATGATGATTCACTACAGATTGGCTCTGTATGAATTTTCCTGTGGATTCCATCAGCGGGCTTTGAAGCACGTGAACGAAATCATTAACAATTCAGACAAAGAATTACGTCAAGATATATACGGACATGTACGCGTCTTGAATATTCTGATTCATTTGTGTTTAGGTAATACAGACTTAGTTGAATACGCCTTGAAATCAACTATTCGTTTCTACACTCAACGTGAACGCGACCACGAGGCTGATATTCAATTTTTGAAAACACTTCGAGCTTACAACAAACTCTCTCCGTTCGAAAAGCCCACATTCTTCAAAGAAGGAAGAATTATGTCTGAATTCCCATCCGTTAAAAACATGGAAGACCGCTTCCTAGAATTGGTCATTAAAAAAGGGATGATTTAATCATCCCCTTTTTTAATCTCTTTTATTCTTCCCTTCTCTTCCCTTCTTATTTCGCCATTTCCTTCTGAAGAAACTCCTTGAACTTCAATTCTTCTTCATACGCCATCTCCTCATCGACTAAGATTCTTCCACTGTGCTCATCTGTGATGATACGCTTGCGCAAACGAACGTCCATTTGCACCTGAGCTGGAATTTGAATGAATGAACCTGCTGAAGCATCGCGTTCAATTGGAACAACTGCTAATCCGTTTTGAGCAGACTTACGCATACGTACATAACGCTCCAACAAATGAAGATCAATGTGCTTCTTTGCTTCATCACTGCGTTTTGAAAGGATATCTTCTTCTTTTTGAGTTTCACTCATAAGAATAGTTAACTCTGTTTCTTTCAAATTTAAATCGTTGGTACGCTCAGCTAATTTCGAAGATGCATTATCGATTTCTGCTTGCTTCGTTAATTTCAATGTATCAGCTGTGCGAATATGTTTCGACTGCAATTCAATTTCCAACTCTTGAAATTCAATTTCTTTGTTTAAAGAATCAAATTCACGGTTATTTTTAACTTTATTCAACTGCTCCTTATACTTTACAATCAAGGCTTCAGCTTCTTTAATAGCCGACTTACTAGAAACGATATTTTCTTCAGCCCCTTTGAATTCACCTTTCAAACGCTCCATGCGCGCCTCTAATCCAGAAACATCGTCTCTTAAATCTTCAACTTCGTATGGTAATTCTCCGCGAGTAGCGCGAATCTTATCAATGCGAGAGTCTATTAACTGAAGAGCAAATAAGTGCCTCAATTTAGATTCAACAGAAATACCCTTTTTGGCATCTTCGTTGTTGGACTTGTTCATTTGATTAATTGAAATCATAGTTTCTGTATCGTTAATTTGGTTTTTCTCGTTTTTTTCTGGTTTTGCAATAGGAACAAAAATGGCTTGTTTCGAATCCATTTCTGATGCAACGTGAATAGGGTTGGCCACTCGTTTTTCAACTTGAGTAGGGGCAATACCTATTTTGAATGTTCTTGGCTTTCCATCAATTGGACCTTCAGCAATTACTTCTTTGCGAATCTTCGCATCACGCTTAGCCTTCGCAAGGGTAGCTGCTTCAGAAAGAACGACTTCTTCTTCCGGAGCTTTAACAACAGTTGTTTTTACAGCGCCTTTGACAACTGATTTTTCTACTTTCGCTGCTTTACCTTTCTTTTCTGGCTTTGCGGGCAACTTTCCCGCTTTGTTTTTTTCAACAACAACAGGTGCAGATTTCTTAGATGGCGCTGGCTTCGGAGCAGTAGCAGCCTTCTTAACAGGGGCTACAGTCTTTTTCGGTTCAACTTTTTTAGTTGGGACAACCTTCTTAGCAACTACTTTGGATTTCGAAGCTGGAGTTTGTTTTTTTGTAGGAGCAACAGCTTTCTTTTTTTCGATTTTTTTAGCAGGAGCAACCTTCTTAACTGCGGGCTTCACTACCTTCTTCACTTCTTGCACTTTCTTCTTGATCACTTCTTTCACAACTTTTTTTGAACTTTTCACTTCCTTCTTAACTGCTTTTGCAACTGGTTTAACAACCTTCTTCACAATTGGTTTAACAACCTTCTTCGCAATTGGTTTAACAACCTTCTTCGCAATTGGTTTAACAACCTTCTTCGCAACAGGTTTAGAAGCCGGTTTAACAGCTTTCTTTTCTACTTTTTTCGCAACAGGTTTCTTTACTGCTTTCTCCTTTCCCTTCAACACAACTGTTTTAGCTGCTTTTTTAGCAGCAACCTTGGGCTTAGCAGGTGCTTTCGCTTTTGGTTTTATTACTTTTTTAGCCATAATGTCAGTAATAGAGAACGGGGTTCGTTATTACACCCGTTTTGTGGACGGCGAATGTACGAAATTTTTCAGCGATTTTAGCATGAATCAACTCAATAGTAAACTGCTCACTTTCAAAATGTCCAATATCAATAAACGACAACTTGTTTTCTGCGTCGAAGAATTCATGGTATTTCACATCAGATGTTACAAATACATCTGCCTCTTCCGCTTTTGCCGCTCCCAATAGAAATTGACCACTTCCACCACAAACCGCTATTTTCTGAATCTTGGATTTGTGTGTTGATGTATACTTAATACACTGATTATTAAATTCTTTTTTCAACATACTTAAACAATCGATTAAGCTAATAGGAGTCTCTAATTCTCCGATAGCGCCGCTTCCATATTGATTCAAATTGTTTTGAAGCGATTGCCAATTGTGAGCCACTTCTTCATATGGATGTGATTCGAAAAGTGCACGTTGAACTTCAGCTTTTTTCCAACTGGGTAAAATAACTTCAAACCGAATTTCTTCCAATTCGCTTCTTTCACCTTGTTTCCCTTCAAAAGGTTGTGCACCATCTTCAGGTTTGAAACTTCCATTGCCAAGGATAGAAAATCCACATTCGCTGTAATTCCCAACATTTCCTGCACCGGCTTCAAACAAGGCAGTCCTCACTTTTTCAAAATGATCAACAGGAACAAAAACAGTCAAATGAAGTAAATGCTCATCTAATGGGACCAAAGGTTTTACATTTTTCAATCCGAGGCGACGCGCAATTTCACCATTAACCCCTTCCAACGTATTGTCGAGATTCGTGTGAATCGCAAACAAGGCAATGTTGTTTTGGATGGCTTTGATTATCGTTCGTTGAACATAGTCTGCCCCGGTAAAACGTTTCAATCCTTTGAAAACAATCGGATGATGCGAAACGATAAGGTTGCAATTTTTGGAGATGGCTTCTTCAACAATATCTTCCGTGCAATCGAGACTCACCAATACATTCGTGATTTCGTTTTGCTTATTTCCAACCAACAGTCCAGAATTATCATAAGACTCTTGCAAAATAGGCGGAGCCCACTGCTCTAAATAGGAAATGACTTCTTCAATACGCATTTTTAATCTAACTTGCAGCCAAGTTACACCGATGCGTTTATTCAGAGCAACTCTTTGGCCTTTTTCTTTTCTATTGGGAAGCATTCTGCTCTTCCGACATTTTTTATTTTCTGTTGGAATTTTCAAGTCGAAGAAAGCATCGGTTCCTTCATTTGTTATCGGTAATCTGAAAGTTGGAGGAACAGGTAAAACGCCTTTCGCCATTTGGTTAATTGAAAAATTAGATGCTTCAAAAACCGGATTTGTTTCTCGCGGATATGGCCGTAAAACCAAAGGATTTCAATTAATTAATTCAGACTCAAAAGTTTCAGAAATAGGCGATGAACCGGCAGTGGTTCGAAATCATTTTCAATCTTTAATCGGAGCCGTTTCAGAAAATAGATTGAACGGGATTTTTCACTTGAAACAAGCCTTCCCGCAGATTCTGCAAGTGGTTCTCGACGATGCCTTTCA
>CAMCUG010000117.1 GCA_945878835.1 Chryseobacterium gleum
ACACGCACTTCAACATTCACATCAAGCATTGCTTTCTTCATAGCATTTGTTGCAGTGTCTCCACGCAAACCTGGCTCGGTATAGGTAATTTCATATTCAACCAATGTTGGAAGGTCGCACGTCATAGGCGCTTCGTCTTCCGCATTGAACATAACCATACACACCATTCCTTCTTTCAAGAATTTCGGTGCGTTAATCATGGTTGCAGGAATAGTAATCTGTTCGAAATCTTCCGTATTCATGAAGTTGTACTGATCGTCTTGAAACAAGAACTGATACTCGCGAGTTTCAATTCGAACCACATCCATCTTCACCCCAGAGTTGAAGGTGTGATCAACGATTTTTCCGTTGCCCAAATTCTTGATTTTCGTTCTTACGAAAGCCGGACCTTTTCCTGGTTTAACGTGTAAGAATTCAATGATTTTCCAGATATGCGAATCCATTCTGAAACACATTCCGTTGTGAATGTCTGCGGTAGTTGATGCCATGATTGTTTTTTTATAAAGGTGTGTTACAAGGTTCTGCGAAAGGTGTGATACAAGGTTCTGCGAAAGGTGTGTTGCAAGGACGCTTCGCCGAGCGACCTTCCGTAGGACCTTCCATGGGACCTAACGAAGTTAACGCTAGTACGCCCACTTAACGTAGATCGCTCCCCACGTGAATCCACCGCCAAATGCGGCAAGTACGAGGTTGTCTCCCTTTTTCAATTGAGATTCCCAATCGCATAGACACAGTGGAATGGTAGCGCTGGTGGTGTTTCCGTATTTGCCAATGTTGATCATTACCTTCTCGCTGCCTACTCCCATGCGGCGTGCAGTAGCGTCAATAATTCTTAGGTTTGCTTGGTGAGGAACTAACCAGGCCACATCGTCTGCGGTTAAATTGTTCTTCTCCATTATTTCGGCAGATACATCGGCCATTCCCATAACGGCGGCCTTAAATACAGGCTGTCCGTCTTGATAAATGAAGTGTTCTCGGTTTGCAACGGTTTCAGCGGAAGATGGATTTACCGATCCACCAGCTTTTTGATATAAATAATGTCTTCCGTGTCCGTCTGTTTTCAGTATGCTATCCATGATTCCGTTGTCATCTTCGGTTGGCTCTAGAAGCACTGCTCCAGCGCCATCTCCGAAGAGCACGCATGTTGCGCGATCGGTGTAGTCAACAATGCTCGACATTTTGTCTGCACCTACTACAACTACTTTTTTACACTTTCCTGTTTCAATGAATTGAGAGCCCGTTGCTACCGCAAAAAGAAATCCTGAACAAGCAGCACCGAGGTCATATCCCCAAGCGTTTTTCGCTCCAATTTTATCGCAAATAATATTTGCAGTAGCTGGAAATAAATGGTCTGGAGTTACGGTTGCGCAAATGAGCAAATCAATGTCCATCGGTGAAATTCCGCGTTTTTCGCAAAGCACTTTCACTGCTTCCACCGCCATATCGCTAGTGCCTAGGCCTTCGCCTTTCAAAATGTGACGCTCGGAAATACCTGTCCGCGAGCGAATCCACTCGTCGTTGGTATCTACCATTTTCTCTAAATCGGCGTTTGTAAGAAGGTCGGGGGGAAGGTAACCGCCTATTGCGGTAATGGCTGCTCTCATGTGGTTTTTAGATTGAAGATGCGAAGATAACTAATGCGGAGCAAGATACTACGTAAGATTCTTCGAAAGATGCTTTGCAAGGACGCTTCGCGTAGCGACCTTCTGAAAGACCTTGCATTGCATCTTGAAACAGGTCCTGAGGAAGGTTCTGCGAAAGGTGCTGCGCAAGATTTTTAAAACGGATTATTTCAAACACAAAAACCTCCGATTGGAGGTTTGAAAAATGCTGTCATAACTACCGAAAGGTCCTCCCAGAGGTCCTATCGGAAGATACTACCGAGGGTTTTGGATCGTTAGGCCTCTTTCTCTATGAGAACTTTTCCTTTGTAGTACAACTTCCCTTCGTACCAGTGTGCGTGGTGGAAAAGGTGTGGTTGACCAGTAGTCGTACAAGTAGAAACGTTAGGTGTTTCTAATTTGTAGTGTGTTCTACGCTTCGCTTGACGCGTTTGGGAAATCCTGTGTTTGGGATGTGCCATGGGTTCTTATTTAAAAAGTTATTCTTCCTCGTCGGAAGGATCAAATTCATCGGTATCAAAATCTTTCAAGTCTTTCCAGATGCTGTCTGCGTTTTCTTCTACTCGGTATGTATTTAAGGCGCCTAAGACAACTGGGTTACAGTCGGCTTCTTTGCTGTGGATTCTTCTTGAAGGAAGAGATAGCAATGCCATTTCAAACATACGTCGCTTAATATCCAATTGGTATTCACTTGGTCCAAGGGTCCAAACATCGTCTTCGTCGGTGTTTGTCTTGTCTCCAAATTTCACTAAAAGGTGATCAACGTTTTCAACATGAATCCAAGTGTCTTCAGCACATCTGTCGCAGGGCAGTAAGACTTCTCCTTCCACTTGCAAATCGAGGATTAGCATGTTTTGTTTCTTGTCTAAAGTACCTGTGACATTCAGTTTTGATTCTTGAATTTCACTGTCGGGAAAGTCTGCAAAGAACGTTTTATCCAGTTGGAATTCTAACTCATGCGTTCCAATTTTCCAGCCTGAAAAGTTCAGGATATAAAGTGAATCTTGCATAGATAGAATTTCAAAAGGACGGCAAAGATACGTTTATTTTTTGGAAAAGCAAGATACTTTGAAAGATACTTTGTAAGATGTTGCACAAGATGCCTTTGGCAAGATGCAGAGCAAGATGCAAGCAAGATACTTCGTAAGATGTTTCACAAGATGCCTGCGACAAGATACAAGCAAGTATTATAATTACCTAGGGTTCTTTTGAAAATCTTTCGAAAAATCTAGCTCCATAAATAAGTATTTATTCGACTAAAAACCCCGCCTGTATTGAATTATATGGAATTTAACGCATAACAATTTATTTGCGAACTGCTTTTATTTCAAGAATTTTGAAAGAAAACATAAATAAAAAAAGTGTCTACAAAAAAGCGGAAGAATTTTCATTCGGCATTTTGGAATTAGTAAATGCTACTGACAGATTTAATAAAGACTTCCATGTTTCTGATCAAATTTCTAGAAGTTCAACTTCCATTGCTGCGAATTTGAGCGAAGCGAAATTTTCTATTTCGGATAAGATGTATCTGCACAAGGTTTCTTTGTCAATTCGTGAAGCTGAAGAAACGAGTTACTGGCTGCGAGTATTGAAGATCAAAGGCCACATAAATCAAGACCAATATGAGATTCTTGAAAAAGACTGTAAACAGATTGTTGCTGAACTATACGCCCTCCTGAGATTCGTTAGAAATAAGAAAAAGTAATGGACATAAATGCCGAAGGCAAGATGCAAGCAAGATTTTTCAAAAAATGCCTATGGCAATTAGTTCCTTAGCGAAGCTTCTTTCGAAGAATCTTGCTTGCATCTTGAGTAACATCTTTCAGAGAATCTTGTGAAACATCTTTCGCAGAATCTTGCTCCGCATCTTTCGTAGTAATTAGAACCTTTTTTTACCAAAAACCCATATATTTGCCCTCAATTCAAACGAAAAATTCAAAAAACGATGAATATTACTCAAATTCAAGATCTAATCAAGTTCGTTGCGAAAAGTGGCGTAAGTGAGGTGGAAATCGAGCAAAAAGATTTCAAAATCACCATTAAGACTCCTGGAAAAGGAAAACAAGAACTCGTTCAAGTCGCTTCTGCGCCAATGATGGCTGCACCTGCTCCAATGGCTATGCCAGCTGCTGCGCCTGCACCTGCTGCTGCAGCTCCTATAGCTGCTGCAGCTCCTATAGCTGCTGCACCCGTTGCTTCAAATCTTATTGAGATTAGAAGCCCTATGATTGGTACGTTCTACCGTTCAGCTTCTCCAGATAAACCAGCATTCGTTGAGGTGGGGTCTGAAATTCAGGTTGGAGATAGAGTATGTATCGTTGAAGCCATGAAATTGTTCAACGAGATTGAATCTGAAGTTTCAGGGAGAATCGTTAAGATTTTGGTGAACGACATGTCACCTATTGAATTTGACCAGCCCTTATTTTTGGTTGAACCAGCATAATTGCATTTAAACACCACTTCCATGTTTAACAAAATATTAATTGCCAACCGCGGCGAAATTGCGCTACGAGTTATTCGCACGTGCAAAGAAATGGGTATCAAAACGGTTGCTGTTTATTCAACAGCCGACCGCGAAAGCCTTCATGTGCGCTTCGCAGATGAGGCAGTATGTATTGGCCCCCCTTCAAGCAAAGAATCTTATTTAAAAATTTCAAGCATTATTGCTGCTGCTGAAATTACGAACGCTGATGCTATTCACCCTGGATATGGATTCCTTTCTGAAAACGCTACCTTCTCTAAGGTGTGTAAAGAAAATGGAATCAAATTCATTGGTGCCTCTCCGGAAATGATTGACTCTATGGGCGACAAGTCATCGGCTAAAAAGACGATGCGCGATGCAGGAGTTCCTACCATTCCGGGTAGCGATGGCTTAATTGAAAGTTTTGAGCACGCGAAAGAATTAGCTGTTGGAATTGTTTATCCTGTTATCTTGAAAGCTACCGCAGGCGGTGGTGGAAAAGGTATGCGCGTGGTGAACAGCGAAGACGAAATGGAAAGCGCTTGGGAAATGGTGAAGCGCGAAGCCGGGGCTGCCTTCGGAAACGACGGTATCTACATGGAAAAATTCGTGGTTGAACCTCGCCACATTGAAATTCAAATTGCAGGCGACCAATACGGAAAAGCTTGTCACCTTTCAGAACGCGACTGCTCTATTCAAAGAAGACATCAAAAGTTGGTTGAAGAAACCCCTTCTCCGTATATGACTCCGGAATTGCGCGAGCGCATGGGTGAGGCCGCTATTAAGGCTGCCCTTGCTGTTGGATACGAAGGCGTTGGTACAGTAGAGTTCTTGGTCGACAAAGACCGCAACTTCTACTTCATGGAAATGAATACCCGTATTCAAGTAGAACACACCATTACTGAAGAAGTTATAGATTACGACTTGGTGAAGGAGCAAATTAAATTGGCTGCAGGTGAACCAATTTCTGGAAGAAACTACTACCCGACTATGCATGCCATTCAGTGTCGTATTAACGCTGAAGACCCATACAAAAACTTCATGCCTTCTCCAGGAAAGATCACCGACTACCATTGTCCAGGCGGCCACGGTGTTCGCATAGATGCTCATGCCTATGCTGGATATGTGATTCCCCCGTTCTATGATTCTATGATTTCGAAATTGATTACCGTTGCTCAAACACGTGAAGAAGCCATTGCGAAAATGCAACGCGCTTTAGACGAGTATATCATTGAAGGAGTTAAGACAACGATTCCCTTCCACCAAAAACTAAT
>CAMCUG010000118.1 GCA_945878835.1 Chryseobacterium gleum
CTTTTTCAAAAACCTTTTGATTTGGCTTCGCTAAGAAGTTCATCAATTTCGTTTTGTCAACGATAACTGAAGTTGCGAAAAGCTTATCTGCATATCCCTGAATGTTTCCTTTGAATTTCGCGTCAAGCACTGCATGCCAAGATGGACGATCGTTTGCTGCAATGCGATTGCGGTACAAGTTTGTCAATGCAACAAAGACATCTTTGTCTGTTTGCATGTTGTATTCCACGAAGAACGCTTCAGCTGAAGCCTTGAATCCATCAAGCATAGCTTGTTTCTTCGTAGCATCGGTTTCAGCAAAATACTTTTCGAAGGTGCGTTGGAATTCAGAAGCCAAGCCCATGAATTCTGCTCCGCCCATTCCAGTTAAACGAGCATATAAAAATGCTTTTTGAGTCTCGTTGGTTGAAGAATAAAAGTCTTGCAACATCGGAAGTGACTTGCCGTATTTTTCGTTAGCTGCAGAATTGGAAGTCAACCATTTGGTGAATCCAGCTTCAGTCGAAGCTTTCTTTCCTTCAACATCCAAACGCTTTAATCCGCGTGTTTGACCAATGTAATACTTCCAAGAGTTAGCAGTGCTTGCATACTTTGCAGCATACATCAAGCGAACACCTTCGTTCGCATCCATGTTCTTCTTCCAAGTCTCTAATTTCAATCCGAAGCATTCAACCAAAATTGGGTTCTGCACGTCTACGGCTTGCTCAACTCCGTAAGAAGTTAAGTAACGAGAAGTTCTTGCAGGATAACCCATGATCATGGCGAAATCACCTTGCTTCACACCACCCATGTTAATAGGGAAGAAGTGCTTAGGCTTCAACGGCGTGTTGTCTTTGCTGTAATCCGCAGGCTTGTTTTCAGCACCCGCATAAATGCGCAACATACTGAAGTCACCGGTGTGACGTGGCCACATCCAGTTGTCGGTGTCACCACCAAATTTACCTACGCTTTCTGGAGGATTACCCACCAAGCGAATGTCGCGGTAGGTTTGATAAACGAATAAGTAAAATTCGTTTCCAGCATAAAATGTTTTTACTTCAGAATTGTATAAACCGCTTTCGTTCGCAGACTTCAATAGATCTTTGTTGTGAGCCATAATGGCCGCTTCGCGCTCTGCTTCAGTCATGTTCGCATTCACAGCGCCCAATACACTTGCTGTTACATCTTCAACACGAACCAAAAAAGAGAGCGTTAAGCCTGGAATCGGAATCTCTTGGTCCAATGACTTTGCACAAAATCCATTTTGAAGAATGTTGTTTTCTAAGGTTGAAGAAGACTGAATTGCATCGTAAGCGCAGTGGTGATTGGTGAATACAAGCCCTTTATCGCTCACAATTTCTCCGGTGCAAAATCCAGCACCGAAACGAACAATCGCATCTTTCAAAGACGCTTGATTAATGTTGTAGATGTCGTCTTTGGAAAGTTTCAATCCAAGACCTTGCATTTCAGCTTCGTTAATTTTATTCAACATAGCCACCACCCACATGCCTTCCGTTGCGAACATTGCGCTAGGGACCATCATGAGCACCGTTAGTGCGAGAATGAGATTTTTTTTCATTTGATTTATTTGATGTTTGACTTTTTACTTTCTTAATTTCTTCTTGTTGGCATCCAACTTCGCTTGCTGCGCCTTTTGCATTTCTTCAATGCGTGTAGCGAATCCACCTTTTTTCTTCGGCTTCTTTTTGTTCGCTTCAATCTTCTCGCGAATAGAATCTTCATTCACGAAGTACTTCTTAATGGCCCACATTTGACCAATAGAAATAACGTTCGCAGTGAAGTAATACAAGCTCAATCCTGAAGGCATGCTGTTGAAGAAGAAGATCATCATGAACGAGAAAATGTTCATCATCACTTTCATGTTCGGCATTCCCGGTTGAGTCATCGTTGGCTGTGAACCCATGCTCATCTTCGAGTAAACAAACGTAGATGCAGCCATTAACAAAGTGAATCCACTCACGTGCGCTCCGTAGAACGGTACGTTGAAAGGAAGATTTAAAATGCTGTCATACGCCGCCAAATCTTCTGCCCACAAGAAACTCTTTCCACGCAATACAATCTCGGCAGGGAAGAATCGGAACATGGCATACAAAATTGGCATTTGAAGTAAGACGGGAATACATCCTGCAAACGGATTCACGCCCGTCTGACGGTAAAGCGCCATGGTAGCTTGTTGCTTTTCCATTGGATCTTTTCCTTCGAACTTCTTGTTAATCTCATCGATCTCAGGTTTCAAAACGCGCATCTTCGCTCCACTTAGGAAGTTTTTCCAAGTAATAGGAAAGAGTACCATCTTAATAATAATGGTTACAATCAAAATAATTAATCCGAAGGAAACAATGTAATCTGCCAGGAACCAAAACAAAGGTCGAACCGCATACTTGTTAACGTAGCCAATGATCCACCAGCCATAGTCAATGACGTCTGTGAATTCAGCTGCACCGGTTGCTTCAAGAGCCTTGTATTCATTCGGACCTAAGTAAAATTGGAATTCCGATTTCGCGTTTGAAGATGCTTTGGTCTTCAATGGAAGCTCGGCGTAATATGATTTCGTATGCTGAGAATCTGCAGGAACCATAATGCTTAGGTCTGCATTTTTATCGAAGCCTTCTGCGCTAATAATGGCAGCAGTGAAATAATCTTGCTTCATTGCCACCCAGTTCAATTCTTTTTCTGTGCGCTTCTGATCACCTGCGCCTTCGCTCAAGTAATTGCGGTCTTCTTCCATTTCACGATAGAAAATAGAAGACTTGCTTCGCTCTGCTTGAATACCTTTTTCCTGGGCTAGTCCGTTCAACAACCAGCGGAACACTAGCGGAGATCCGAACATTTCATTCTCCATTCCCTTCGCCTCGAAATTACATTTTACATTGTAAGAGTTTGGCTCAAGTGAATACGTCCACTGCAATTGCGCGTTGTTGCTTCCCGTAGCGGTTAACACCACAGTAGCAGCTCCATCTGTCGCATTGGCAACGGTTGTAGAAGCTGTGAAGTTCAATTCACTCGACAATAAAACAGCGCCGCTGCCATTCTTCCAAGCAATGTCCATCTTGCTTTGGGCAGTGTCCCAAAGTTGAACTTGTTGTTGTGAATTGTATTTTCTGTAGTCAGCTTCCAACAATTCTGCTGAATGTAACAATCCTCCTTTCGAGGAAATCTTCACTTTTATTTTACTGTTGGAAAGAACCGTGTACGTCTCTTGTGCTGGCATCGCAGCTGCATCCATTGACCCGTATCTTGCCGTGTTCAATACAGCAACTTGCGCTTGCGCAGTGGTATCTGTAGTGGCAACAACCGCCGTGTTCTCCGGAGTTGGAGTGTTCGACTGTTGCGCAGCTTGCCCGGTTTGCTGTGGTGCATTAGCTGCCGCCTCAGCTTTGTTCTTTGCAGAATACCAACTAAAGCCAACGGCAATAAGCAGCATTAACGAAAGTCCAATGACGGTGTTTTTATCGAATTTCATGTTTAGTAAATGAGGTGCAAAAGTCGGAAGTATTCATAAAAAATCCACTTTTTTTTGTGTTCACTTCAATTAATCGTGAATTTTGCCAAGAATCATGAAGTTAACCCATTCAACCATAAAGTTCTTTGCACTGCTCGTCTTGCTTATTGTGTTTTGCTTAGCTGCGCTTCTGTTTGGAAGTCAAACAATCTCTTTTGTTTCGTTGTTTGACACCGTTGAATCGACTGCTGGACGGGTCGTTTGGCAACATCGCATGCCTCACGTTATCGGTGCAATTGTGGTTGGAAGTTCCCTCGCTCTAAGTGGTAATTATATGCAAGTTATTTTTCGAAATCCACTTGCTGGACCCTCAGTTCTTGGAATCACAGGCGGAGCCTCATTGGCCATGGCCGTCATATTTCTAACTTCTTGGGGCATGAATTGGTTCCTCAACGCGGGGACATGGGCTTTATTTATTCCTGCATTTGCAGGGGCAATGTTGGTGCTATCGCTACTACTCGTTATCCAGCGAAAACTCCCCATGGCCTCAACATTACTTGTTGTGGGTTTGCTCTTTTCGCACTTCACCGGCGCCATTGAAAGCATTCTTCAAAAAATGGCAGGAGCTAACAATGTCAATCAGTTTGTAGTTTGGGGAATGGGATCTTTGGATAATCTTACCTTGTCACAAGTGCCTTGGTTGTTTTTAGGGGCCTTCGTTCCCTTCATTCCGACATTTTATTTTTTAAGGAAGTTGAACGCTTTCGCTATGGGCGAACAAATAGCAGCTACTTCTGGAGTAGATGTGGTGAAATTACGTTGGGTGTTTTTTATTTCTGTTGGAATTTCCACAGCAACCATAACCGCGTTTTGCGGTCCCATTGCCTTCATTGGACTCATGGCGCCGCATGTTGCGCGCATGTTCGTTCGAACCTTCAATCAACTTCAACTTGTACTTTTCATTCCATTTGTTGGAGCGCTGTTGTTGGTCATTGCCGACGCCCTTTCGCGTTATTACGCATTGCCTCTGAATGCCGTTACCGCTGCAATAGGCATTCCGTGCGTGTTCTACATCGTATTCAATCCTAAAAGAAGTGGTGTATGGATAAGCTAAGAGTGGAAAACATTTCAGTTTTACGTGGAAGGAAATCCGTCATTTCAAACCTGACTGTTGCTTTTAACTCGGGCTCAATGATTGCTATTGAAGGAAACAACGGTTCGGGAAAATCGACTTTTTTAGATGCTGTTGCAGGATTTATTTCTCTGACGGAAGGTGAAATTTTTGTGGAAGGAAAACCATTGAGTCAGTTGTCTTATTCCGATCGAGCATCCTTTATTTCCTACGTCCCTTCTCGGAAAATAACCGCTGCCGCTTTGGAGGTGAAGACCGCAATTGCAGTCGGTGATGTATTTGGAAGGAAAAAGAGTCGGGTGAAAGAGGCCATTCAGAAATTCAACCTGAATGAGCTTCAAAATAATTTGCTCACCGAGTTAAGCGATGGTGAATACCAGCGCGTTCAACTCGCGCGTGTATGGGTTCAAGATACGCCTATTGTGCTGCTCGATGAGCCTGCTGCGCATCTCGACGCTACTTCCCGAGAGAATCTATTTGCTGAATTGCTGAAGTGGGCGGAAGAAGATAAGAAGTTGGTCATTGTCTGTTCGCATGAATTGCAGTTGAATCAGCGATTTGCTTCACGAATTATTCAATTCTAAGAGTGAGCAATAAATGAGTCTTGAATCTGTTCCACAAAGACTTATTTTTACAAAAAATTATTAGACCATGAATAGAAGGCTAACCCTTTTCTTTGCGCTATGTGCGTTTGTTTCTTTTTCTCAATCAAAAAGCGTAACCGCTCCAATCACCGATGTAACACTATTC
>CAMCUG010000119.1 GCA_945878835.1 Chryseobacterium gleum
TTGAAATAGAAATGAAGTATGTCTTCTGCCGACTTTCCTTTTTTCGCCATGTTCATAGCTCCTTCTTGACAAAGCCCAACACCATGTCCGAAGCCTCTTCCGTGAAGAATAATTTCGTTGTCTAATTCTTCAATGTGAAAATAAGCCGATTTTAATTTTAAGTCGGTACGCATGTCTTTCGTAGAAAGTGAGGTGTTGTTTTGCAAGTAAAAAAGCGGACGTTTATTTGCGAGGCAATTCATGCTTCCAGCAATGCATGCATCGCTGTCGCTAATTGAAATATTTTTAGTGATCAAGTACTTTTTCCAATCATTCGAGGGTATTCGTTTTTCCCAGGTGCTGTTTGGCATTCCCATGCAGTAGGGGTCTTTCTTTCCAATGCAATAAGAAAGGTTCGATTTCCAAACGTCTTGCGCGCTGCAGGTTTGTCCACCGCAATTGCTATGAAAAAACGCCGTGATTAACTGAGCAGCGCTGTCAATAATAACTAAATTTTCTGTGGCTTTTACTGCGGAAAAAATATCGATGTCTTTTTTCGAAATACCATGATATACCTGACAATGCGTTCCGTCGCAAACATCGTATCCAACGTGGCGTTCGTGATTACGAAGTGCGTAGGTACGACTAAGAATGGCTTGCACTTTATAGTACTCTAATGGTTTATTTGCACCACCTTCTGCCTCAACAACACCAGCGACATACTCTTCCAATGGAAGTGAATTTATTATCTGAATTTTTTGATCGTTGGGTTGAAGGGAAAACTCGCCTTCGTATTTGAAAATAAAGGTTTTTGAGTTTTGCATCAAAGCGAAAAGCGCATCGTTTTTCAACGAAGAAAAACTCGCTTTCGAGGTTTGAATAGTTTTGTAAGGATCCGTTTTTACTTGAATATTTTTTCCATTCAACATAAACACAACGGTATGCTTGCTGGGTATATGAAGATTAATGGTGTCGCACTGAATTTGAAAACTGTCGGTACACTGCACATAAAGGTAAGTCCACTGTTTTTGTGAAAGCAATTCCAGTCGTACTTCTTGGGCGAAAGACTGCATGCAAAAAACCATTGCGCAACAAAATAGAATACTTCTTTTCACGTGGATAAAACTACGCTCTGATAATTTACGCTTGTGATCGACCTTGAATATTTTTCAACAGCAACGACGCCGTTAATTCCGAAGCTCCGCCATTGCCCAAAGACTCTTTCAATTCAGCATAAGAAGCTAAAACAGCTTCGCGTTTGCTTCCACCAACGATAATTGCACGTAATTCTTCTTCCGCTTGCGCGACATTCCATTCGTCTTGAATAAGCTCGCGAACGGCTTCGCGATTCAATAATAAATTCACCAACGAGATGAATTTTATTTTGACTAAGCGTTTCGCAATTGCATAAGAAACTGCATTCGCTTTGTAGCAAACAACCTGCGGAGTGCCTAGTAATGCCGTTTCTAACGTGGCTGTTCCGCTTGTAACCAAGGCCGATTCGCTGGCTTCCAGTAAGTCGTAAGTGACATTGTAGAACAAACTCACTTTGTGCTTGCCAATGATTTCTTTATAAATATTTTCCGGAAGGGAAGGAGCTCCCGCGATAATAAACTGATGCTCAGGAAATTTGTATTTCATTTCCAACATCAAATTCAACATGCGCGTAACTTCTTGCTTGCGGCTTCCTGGAAGCAGGGCAATAATTGGTCGTTCATCTAAAAAATATTTCTTTCGAAATTCTTCCGGAGAAACACGCTTGCGTTTGTTCATTTCATCGAGAAGTGGATGACCCACAAACTGAACATCCATTCCTTTTCTCGCATAAAAATCTTTTTCGAAGGGAAGTACTGCGTAGAGTTCTGTAACATCACGCTTAATCTTGTTTACGCGATTTTCTTTCCAAGCCCAAATTTGCGGAGCAATGTAATAGTAAACCGGAATACCCTGCTCCTTGGCCCATGCAGCAATGCGTAAGTTGAAACCAGGGTAGTCAATTAAGATCAAGGCATCTGGTCGCTCGCTTAAAATTTCATCTTTGCAACGTTGAATGTTTTTGAAAATGGTGCGAATATTCTTCAGCACTTCCCAAAATCCCATGAACGCTAAATCTTTGAAGTGTGTTGAAATTTTCACACCTTCCCGTTGCATTAAATCTCCGCCCCAACCTACGAGTTGAAGAGTAGGATCCTGCATCAACAAGGCCATGGCCAAATTACTTGCGTGCAAATCGCCAGATGCTTCTCCTGCGATGAAGAAGAATTTTTTTCCTTCTAGCATTAGTATAAATAAATCGCAATAGGAACACTTACGATGACAACAGCGAGAAGTCCCTTGCAGAAGTTATAATATTCTTGACGTATCATAACGAAGAACAAGATCACGTCGAACAAGATGCTTACCGTTACAAGTTTGTCATGGAAAATATCGCTTCCTTGAACCAAAGTTTGGAAGAATCTGCTGAATGTCTGTCCGTTTAATTGTGCAATTAAAAATCCGAATACCACAAATCCTAAAGCTGCCCCTAGAATTCCTGCCGCAAGGCCATACGCGAACGTGTCAAGCTTTCCTTTTTTTACAGTGGCCATTGTTGCAAATGTTTAAGCGTGTGATAAGCGGTTAAGTCATACTGAACGGGCACTGCCGAAACGTACATGTTCGCCAACGCATATTCATCGGTGTCTTCGCCCTTGTCGTGATTGTGGAAGGTTCCCGTTAACCAGAAATAATCTTTTCCTCCAGGATCTTGGCGGTGTTCGAACCAGTCGTCCCAGAAGGCTTCGGCCTGACGACCAAAACGAATGCCCTTAATTTCTTCAACACTTCCTTTCGGAATGTTAACATTCAAACAGAAATTTTCTGGAAGTTTGTCGTCATTCAAAACATTACGAACGATAATTTCAGCATAATGCATAGATGCGCTGAAGTCGGCGTCTGGTGCGTAGTCTTGAAGAGAGAATCCAAGAGAAGTAATTCCTTCCATAGCTCCTTCCAATGCAGCTGACATGGTTCCGCTGTATAAAACGTTCGTTGCGGAATTGCTTCCATGATTCACACCACTTAAAATAAGTGTCGGTTTCTTTTTAATGATTTGAGAGATTCCAAACTTCACGCAATCGGCTGGAGTGCCCGTGCATGAGTAAGCCTGAACCCCTTCACCAAAGATGTTTTGTTCTTGCGCGCGAATGATACCGTTAATGGTAACAGCGTGACCCATTCCGCTCTGCGGTTTGTCGGGTGCTACCACCACCACCTGTCCGAATTTCTTTGCAACTTCCACCAATGAACGAATGCCTTTGGCCGTAATGCCATCATCGTTCACAACTAAAATCGTACGTTCTGAATCCATACTGCAAACATAAGCTTGAAAAGTAGCATCACTTGCCTCAGGTTCATGAATATTTCTTCATCTTTGCTCAAGATTTATAAACATATGAATGCATTCGTAGTAGGTGGTGTTCGCACTGCAATTGGTAGTTTTGGCGGAACGCTTGGTCCGCTAAGAGCCGATGATTTAGCAGCAGTTGCTTTGTCTGAACTCATGAAGAAATTTCCTAACCTCGATCCCGCTGTTATTTCAGATGTGTTCATGGGGTGCGCCAATCAGGCCGGAGAAGACAATCGCAACATAGCGCGCATGGCTGTGTTGTTGGCCGGACTTCCGCACACCGTTCCCGCAGAAACCTTGAATCGCTTGTGTGCTTCTGGAATGAGTGCGGTTGCTACCGCAGCGCGCGCAGCTCATGCGAATGAGGGAGATGTGTTTATAGCAGGTGGAGTAGAGCACATGACTCGCGGACCGTGGGTGATTTCGAAGACTAGCTCGGCTTTCGGAAGAGATGCGCAGATGTTTGATTCTTCTTTCGGATGGCGTTTTGTGAATCCGAAAATGAAGGAAATGTATGGTGCAGATGCTATGGGTGAAACAGCAGAGAACTTAGCTGAGATGTTCAATATTTCTCGTGACGATCAGGACGCTTTCGCGCTTTGGTCTCAGCAAAAAGCAGCAGCTTCCATTGATTTGTTGAAGGAAGAAATTGTGAATGTTTCCATTCCAACTAAAAAAGGAGATGCAATTATTTTCAATACAGATGAATTCGCGAAAGCAGGAACTACCTTGGAAGGACTTGCGAAATTGCGCGCTTCATTCAGAAACGGTGGAACTGTTACCGCAGGAAATGCATCTGGATTAAACGACGGTGCTGCGGCATTGTTGATGGCGAGTGAAAATGGTTTACAAACGCATGGACTTACGCCGTTGACGCGCGTGGTTTCTTCTGCCGTAAGCGGAGTAGAGCCACGCATCATGGGCATTGGTCCGGTTGAAGCATCGAAGTTGGCGTTGAAGCGTGCGGGATTGACGCTCGATCAAATGGATATTTTAGAATTGAATGAAGCCTTCGCGGCGCAGGTTTTGACTTGCACACGTCAGCTTGGATTGGAAGACAACGACGCGCGCATCAATCCGCAAGGAGGCGCCATTGCGTTGGGACATCCACTTGGAATGAGCGGAACACGTTTGGTTCAAACCGCTTCTATGCAGTTGGTTCGTTCAAACAAGAAATACGCGTTGTGCACCATGTGTATTGGCGTAGGGCAGGGGTATGCAGTGGTTTTAGAACGTGTATAACATGGCGAATATTTTCGAATTCAACGGATACATTCCAGTCATTCACGAGTCGGCGTTCATTCATCCGAATGCAACCGTAACGGGAAATGTGATCATTGGAAAGAACGTTTACATTGGTCCGGGTGCCGCTATCCGCGGCGACTGGGGACAGATCATTATTTCAGACGGATGTAACGTACAAGAGAATTGCACCATTCATATGTTTCCTGGAACTACTGTTGTCTTGGGTGAAAACGCGCACATTGGTCACGGAGCTATTGTACACGGCGCGCAGATTGGCGCGAATACGTTGGTTGGAATGAATGCGGTGTTAATGGACGATGTAATTGTGGAAGAGGAATGCATCATTGGCGCGTTGTGTTTTGTGCCTGCGAAAACGGTTGTGGAGAGAAGAAGTGTTATGGTTGGAAATCCGGCTAAGAAGGTGAAAGAGGTGAGCGATCAGATGCTCGAATGGAAGACGGAAGGAACGGGATGGTATCAGCGTTTACCGGAAGAATGTCGCAATACCTTGCGCGCTGTTGAACCGCTTCGAGAAATTCCAGCGAACCGGAAGGTTCAAAATACCAAGGGCTATAATGCTTGGCACGAGCGGAAGTCATGAGTTTTCAGTTCAAGCAATTTTCTGTGTCTCATGAATTTTCT
>CAMCUG010000120.1 GCA_945878835.1 Chryseobacterium gleum
ATCGTCTCTTGGAAACAACCCGGACAAGGAACTCCAGACTATTTTAACAGTTGCAGCAAAGCCGTTGGCGTTCCGAAAAATGTATTTGGAAGTGAACCCGCAGCAACGGGACAAGCCTATGCGGGCTTTGTGAATTATACCTTCAACAAAAAAAATTACCGAGAATATCTAAGCTCGGAATTGAGTAGACCACTAAATCCCGGCGAATTGGTTTGTATTGAAATTAGCATTTCCTCTGCCGATTTGTGCAACTTCGTAACCGATGGTTGCGGAATAGTTTTAAGCAAAGAGGAACTTCGTCAAAAAGGAATGGCCTGCATAGAAATGAAAGCCACCATTGAGAATCCGCACTTGTATATTCTCGATCAAAAAGACGGATGGGTGAAGATGGGCGATGTCTATCGCGCTTCAGGTGGAGAGCGTTTCATTACCATAGGAAATTTCAAAAGTGATAAGGCCACGAAGATTCTTCACAGCACGGGAAACGACAAAGGAATGGGTGACTATAGTTATTTGTACCTAGACGATGTAGTTGTGAAGCCTGTAAGAACGAAGGAAGAGTGTTCGTGTGAGAACGAAGTCCTACAGTCACTGGTATTCGATCCGCCGCTTCAATTGAGTCAGTACGATGAGATTCGATTGGACGATGTGCTTTTTGATTTCGACAGATTCAATTTAACCGATAGCGCAAGGAAAGAGCTCGATGAAGTTTATGTCTTGTTGAAGAAGAACAAGGCCATGTATTTGGAAGTGCAAGGACATACAGACAGTAAAGGAAAAGACGATTACAACGTGACACTCTCGAAGAATAGGGCAGAAGCGGTAGTTGGCTATCTTATGAAAAAAGGAATAGATCGTTCACGATTAGATATAAAATACTTCGGAGCAGCAAAGCCAGTATCAACCAACGACTCAGATGAAGGCAGAGCTAAAAATCGCAGGGTAGAATTCAGGATACTGAAGAAACGATTCGAATTAATTGAAAACAGTTAATTAATCGTTTTTCGAATTAATGCTGTCCCAAATAACATCTTTCAATTCGTCAATGTTCTTTTGACCAACAGCCGAAATGAACACATGCTTAATGTTTCGAGGCAATAGCTTTTTCATTTGCTTCTCCATAACCTCGTCTATCATATCACATTTCGTGATAGCCAAAATGCGCGGTTTGTCGAGTAGTTCTGCATTGAATTTCTTCAATTCATTCAATAAAATTTTGTACTCTGCTTTAATGTCATTGGAATCGCATGGAACCATGAACAACAACGTTGCGTTGCGCTCAATGTGACGGAGGAAGCGGTGTCCAAGACCTTTTCCTTCCGAAGCTCCTTCGATAATTCCAGGAATATCGGCCATAACGAAACTGCGGTCGTTGCGGTAGCGTACCATTCCTAAATTCGGAACAAGCGTTGTAAACGGATAATCAGCAATCTCTGGCTTAGCGGCAGAAACAACAGAAAGCAATGTAGATTTTCCAGCATTCGGAAATCCAACCAAACCAACATCTGCAAGAACTTTCAATTCAAGAATTTTCCATTCTTCCACGCCCTCTTCTCCAGGTTGCGCGTAGTCGGGAGCTTGATTGACAGCGGTTTTGAAATTGTGATTTCCTAAACCACCACGTCCACCTTTTGCAATAATGAATTCTTGTCCTACCTCATTTATTTCACAAAGCACTTCGCCTGTTTCAACATCGCGTGCTATTGTGCCTATTGGAACTTCCAAATACTCGTCGCCCCCTTGCTTTCCCGATTTGTGTGAACTGCTTCCGCCTTCACCCGGCTCAGCAATAACGTGCTTGCGGAACTTCAAGTGAAGCAGTGTCCAAATGTTTTGGTTCCCACGAAGAATAATGTGTCCGCCACGTCCACCATTTCCTCCATCTGGACCCCCACGCGGAACGAATTTCTCTCTGTGCATGTGTCGAGACCCAGCACCGCCGTCGCCGGAACGACAACAAATTTTTACGTAATCAACGAAGTTTGAATTGCTCATGCTAATGTGTCTATTGCACTGAACAAGCGATTAGAGATTTCATCCAACTCACCAATTCCGTCTATTGCAAAAAATTTATTTTGTTCTATGTAATACTTTGCCACTGGGGCAGTCTCTCTCTTGTACACTTCAATGCGATTGCGAACGATTGAAATATCGCCATCGTCCGCGCGACCCGATGTTGCAGCGCGTCCAAGTAATCTTTTCTCTAATTCGGTCTCTTCAACTTCCAAAGCCAACATACAAGAAATGGTTTGGTCTTTTTCGCTTAACATTTCGTCAAGAGCCAAGGCTTGCGGAGAAGTTCGAGGAAAGCCGTCGAAAATGAATCCTTTTGCTTTCGGAAACGCTTCCAATTCACTTTTCAACATGTTAATAGTCACTTGATCTGGAACCAAATTACCCGCGTCCATGAAACTTTTAGCAAGCGTACCTAAAGCTGTAGCTTCTTTAATGTTTTTGCGGAAAATATCTCCTGTGCTCAAATGCACGAGGTTGTATCTATTTACTAAACGTTCGCTTTGGGTTCCTTTTCCAGCACCCGGAGGGCCGAAGAGTACAATGTTAATCATGTCTTTGGGTTGAATTGGACCGCAAATGTACAACACACGCATGGTTTTCGTGGTGTTTTCGGCCATCTGAATTATCTTCGCAGAAATACTGAAATTATGAATTACGATGTAATTGTTTTAGGAACCGGACCAGGCGGATATGTAACAGCCATTCGCGCTAGCCAATTGGGATTGAAAACAGCGGTAATCGAGCGTGAAGCCTTAGGCGGAATTTGTTTGAATTGGGGCTGTATTCCAACTAAAGCTCTACTAAAGAGCGCATCGGTTTTTGAATACATTAATCACGCGAAAGAATACGGAATTGAAGTTACTGGAGCCAAGGCAGATTTTGCTGGTGTAGTGAAAAGAAGTCGCGGTATTGCCGACGGCATGAGCAAAGGTGTTCAGTTCTTAATGAAGAAGAACAAGATCGATGTTATCATGGGTAGCGGTAAAGTTTTAGCTGGAAAGAAAATCCAAGTAACCGCTGCCGACGGAACTGTTTCAGAAGTAAGTGGAAAGAATATCATTATCGCTACAGGTGGCCGTTCACGGAGCTTGCCGAACATGCCGCAAGATGGAAAGAAAATACTTGGATACCGCGAAGCTATGACCATGGCAGAGCAGCCGAAATCTATGGTAATCGTAGGTTCTGGTGCAATAGGAGTGGAGTTCGCGTATTTCTATAACGCAATGGGAACGAAGGTTACTATTGTGGAATATGCGGCAAACGTTGTTCCTGTGGAAGACGAGGACATCTCAAAAGCATTGGCGAAGTCGTTCAAAGCTTCGGGAATTGAAATTCACACTTCTTCAGAAGTGACTTCAGTAGATACTTCAGGAAAAGGATGTAAGGTGCATGTGAAAACAGCTAGCGGTGAACTCGTGATCGAAGCCGACGTTGTATTGTCTGCTGCAGGTGTTGTCGCAAACATCGAAAATATTGGTTTGGAAGATGTGGGTATTGTAACCGACAAAGGAAAGATAATGGTAGATAAATTCTATCAGACGAACATCCCTGGTTATTATGCAATCGGAGACTGCGTGCCAGGTCAATCATTGGCTCACGTGGCAAGTGCGGAAGGAATTACTTGCGTTGAAAAAATTGCAGGACACCACCCACAGGCTATTGATTACAACAACATCCCAGGTTGCACATATTGTTCTCCAGAGATTTCTAGCGTGGGCTATACAGAAAAGGCTGCGAAGGAAGCCGGATACGAATTGAAGATTGGTAAGTTTCCATTCAGTGCATCAGGAAAGGCAAGTGCAGCTGGACACAAAGACGGTTTCGTGAAATTAATTTTCGATGCGAAGTACGGCGAATTGTTAGGCGCGCATTTAATCGGAGCGAACGTCACCGAAATGATTGCAGAATGTGTAGCCCTGCGCAAGTTGGAAACTACAGGAATGGAATTGGTGAAAACCATTCACCCACACCCAACCATGAGCGAAGCCATTATGGAAGCGGCAGCTGCAGCCTACGGCGAGGTGATTCACTTGTAAGAATACGATGAAAAAACACGTTGTTGCACTCTTGAGCTTCTTGTTCATTTCGCACTTGACCATTGGTCAGGCGGGAGGAACAAGTTGCTCAAATGCAGTAACCCTAACTTGTGGTCAGACCATAGGAGGAAGCACGCTAGGCGTTCTTCCGGATAATTTCGATTCAGGAAATTTTGAGGGCACTGCTGGTCAGTTGTGGTACACCTTCACTCCGCTTGGAAGTGGAACGATTGAGGTAAGTCTTTGTAACAACAACACCAATTACGATACACGCGTTCATGCGTATTCAGGTAGTTGTGGAAATTTAGTTTTTATTGCAGAAGACGATGACGCTTGTGTGAATCCTGTTTTCGCAAGTGACTTGGTGTTTGCTGTTTCTGCTGGAATAACTTATTATGTTCGAGTAGGAGGAAGCTTCACCAATGCGGGAACTTTCGAAGGGACCTTCTCATGTAATTTGTCTATTCTCGGCTGCACGAATCCGCTGAGTTGTAATTTCAATCCGATTGCAAATACTAACGACGGGTCGTGTGACTTCGCTTCGTGTTACGGATGTAAATACGCGAACGCGTTGAACTTCGATCCGACGGCAACGTTCGACGATGGTTCTTGTTTGTTTGCTGCGGTGATTCCCGGATGCACGAACAGCGTAGCTTCGAATTACAATAATTTGGCAACGGTAGATAACGGAACGTGTTTGTATGCGGGTTGCACGAATGCTTCGGCGTATAACTTCAATCCCGTTGCGAATGTCGACGACGGCAGTTGTGATTTAATTGGAACGTGCTTCGGCGACATGAATCAAGATGGTGTTATTACCATCGAAGATGTAATGCTATTTATTGCTACGTTCGGAACGAACTGCAATTAGATCTGTCCGGCTTCGAAAATTTCAGTAGCTTTTTCTACAGCGTAATCTATTTCTTCTTTTGTCGTGTAGCGAGAAAAAGAGAAACGGACAGCGGGCTGCCCTTCGCGCAACGCGTCAATGCCGTCTAATACGTGGCTCCCTTTGGTTGCGCCGCTGCTGCAAGCGCTTCCGCCCGAGGCGGCTATTCCTTCAAGATCCAACAAGAACAAAAACATGTCGTTGTTTTTTGTTGGAGGAAAAGTTGTGCTAAGCACGGTGTATAAGCTATCAGTGCTTTCCGATTGTCCGTTGAACACAATTCCAGGAATTCGTTTCTTCAATGCAGC
>CAMCUG010000121.1 GCA_945878835.1 Chryseobacterium gleum
GGCACTCTGCCGAAAGTCAATACACAGTCGGTTGACTTCGCCATTAAGTTGGCGCTTGCATCAGACATGCAAATCAACACACCTGTATTTTTCGCGCGCAAGAATTATTTCTACGCCGATTTACCAAAGGGATATCAAATTACACAAGACAAAACTCCCATCTGTACCGGTGGAGAAATTGTTATTCGTGAAGACGATGGCTCTGAAAAGCGCATCGGTATTACGCGTGCGCACTTGGAAGAAGATGCTGGCAAGAGCATGCACGACCAAGATCCTTTCGACACCCTTGTCGATTTGAATCGCGCTGGTGTTCCTTTGATTGAAGTCGTTTCAGAACCAGACATGCGCACTTCTCGCGAAGCGTATTTGTATCTGACTGAAGTGAGAAAGCTTGTTCGCTATTTAGATATCTGCGACGGTAACATGGAAGAAGGTTCGCTGCGTTGCGATGCGAATATTTCTGTTCGAAAGAAAGGCGCTCCGGAATTCGGAACGCGTTGTGAAGTGAAGAACATGAACTCCATTCGTAATGTGCAACGCGCAATTGAGCACGAAATGACGCGTCAAATCGATATCATCGAAGCAGGCGGAACAATCAATCAAGAAACCCGAAGCTTCAACGCGGCAGACGGAACCACTTCGTTGCTTCGAAGCAAAGAAGATGCACAAGATTACCGCTATTTCCCCGAGCCAGATCTTCCACCTGTGGTAATTACAGATGATCACATTCAACGCATTCACGCAACCATGCCGCCGCTTCCAAAAGAGTTGCTGCATAAGTATTTGAAAGAGTTCAACCTTTCGGAATACGACGCGAATGTCTTGACAAGCGAAAAAGAAACCGCTCTTTATTACGAGCGCATCATTTCAAAAACGAAGAATTACAAAGCGGCTTGCAACTGGTTAATGGGACCGGTAAAAGGATATTTGAAAGAGCAAGCTTTGGAAATAGAGCAGAGTCCGTTTACCCCCGAACAACTCGCAAGTATTATTAACCTTGTCGACTCAGGAAAGGTTTCAAGTTCTACTGCTGCTGAAAAAATTCTACCGGCATTGGCTAATCATTCTTCCAAAATGGCGGAAGATATTGCCGCTGAATTGAATCTGATTCAAGATGCCGACGACAATAGCATAAAGCAAATTGCACAAGAAATTCTTGCGGCATGGCCAGATAAAGTGGCTGCTTACAAAGCAGGAAACAAAGGCATGTTAGGATTATTCATGGGTGAACTCATGAAAAAGAGTGGGGGAAAAGCCAACCCTAAAACAGCATCTGGACTTATTCAACAATTATTAGATCAATGAGAAATCTTATCATCTTAATTGCTGCTGCAATTTCTTTTGCTTCATGCGGAAATTCAAATTCCATCTCTGGAGTCATTACGGGTGCAGAAGGAAAAACCATTTATTTGGAATCCCTTTCCGACAGCAGAGTTCTTCCTATTGATAGTACCGTTGTAGGTTCCGATGGAAGTTTCAGTTTGAAATCGCATGATAATCTTCCATTAGACTTTTATCGCATTTATTTCAAAGAAGGAAATTTCCTTCAACTTATCACAGACAGTTCCGAGCATGTTGAAATTACAGGCGAATTCGCCAAATTGAGCATTGCGAAAGTCGAAGGTTCAATTCAAACTGTTGAATATATGGACTTGGTGAAGAAGTGGGAACCCATGATGGAAAAACTTGCGGAAGCACAAGCACAAATAGATCGCCCTTCAACCGATCCTGCTTTGGACAGTACTCAATGGATCGCCAAGTGGGAAGGGCAATCTGCGGCAGCACAAAAAGAAGCCAATGCATTTATCAAAGGTTGGTTGGAAAAACACTCTGCAAGTTTATTAGCGATTTCAATTGTGCAGAATCTTGATCCTCGATTCGATTTCATCTGGTACCAGCGCGTTTTAACCGACACGAAACCCACTTGCGGAAAGCTTCCGGCTTATAAAACATTGGAAAAATTAGTCGGACAAATTAAAAACGCAAGCGGTTCAAGTGCTGCCTCCAATTCCAATATCGCAGTTGGAAAAATGGCGCCTGAAATCACGCTTCCAACTATATCTGGACAAACAAAAGCATTGAGTAGTTTGCGTGGAAAGGTTGTTCTGCTTGACTTCTGGGCATCGTGGTGCGGACCATGCAGAAAGGAAAATCCAAATGTGGTTTCAGTTTACAACAGATATGCTTCAAAAGGATTCGATGTGTTCTCCGTTTCATTGGATGAAAACAAATCGGCTTGGGAAGCAGCCATTAAAAAAGACGGATTGGTTTGGAACAATCATGTTTCAGATTTAGGCGGATGGAAATCGGCAGTTGTTCCTACATATGAAATTGAGAGCATTCCATTTCCGGTGCTAATAAATAAAGAAGGAAAAATAGTAGCCATGGGCGAATCGCTTCGCGGCGCAGGATTGGAAAACGAATTAAAAAAATTAGGATTATAAATTTCAACATGAAAAAAATAACTTTAGCAATTGCCGCATTGGGAATGAGTTTAATCTCATTTGGACAAACAAAATCTTACTTCCAACAAGATGTAAAATTTAAGATAGATGTAAAACTCGACGATGAGCGCAACATGCTATACGGAAACGAAGAGTTGTTCTATACCAACAACAGTCCGAATGCATTGAATGAAATTTACATGCACATCTGGCCGAATGCCTACAAGAACAGAAAGACTGCGCTTGCGAAGCAATTGGCGCGCACTCGGAACTTTGTTTTGTTTACGACATTGGCCGAAAACAAAGGATACATCGACTCATTGGATTTCAAAATAAACGGAGTGAAAGCTTCATGGGAATATGATGGAGAGAATATCGATATCTGTAAATTGAAATTGGCTTCACCACTTCAACCTGGACAGAGCATTACCATAACAACGCCATTCCGAGTGAAGATTCCAAGTGGAAGTATTTCTCGTTTGGGACACATTGGGCAGAGCTTCCAAATTACACAATGGTATCCCAAGCCAGCGGTTTATGATCGCAATGGATGGCACCAAATGCCTTACTTAACGCAAGGAGAGTTCTATAGTGAATTCGGATCTTATGACGTAAGCATTACACTTCCGAAGAACTATATCCTTGGAGCAACTGGAGATTGTCAGACTCGTTCAGAAGTTGAATTCATGAATGAAGAAGCGGCCAAGGCTTCTCAGAAAATTGCAGAGTACACTTTGAAGACAGGAGATTTAAATGAATTTCCAGAGTCGTCTAAAGAATGGAAGACCGTTCGTTACATTCAATCTCGCGTGCACGATTTCGGATGGTTCGCAGACAAGCGTTGGATTGTTTTAAAAGGAAATGTTGAAACTCCGGCGAATAAGAATCAAGTGACCACTTGGGCATTATTCACGCCAGAAAGCGCGAAGCTGTGGAGCAAGTCTTCTGAGTATTTGCACGATGCTATTTACTACTATTCGTTGTGGAATGGTGATTACCCATACAATCAAGTCACCGCAGTTGACGGAACAATTAGCGCGGGTGGCGGAATGGAATATCCAAACGTAACCGTTATCGGCTCTGCCGGAAATGAACGTTCTCTTGAAACAGTTATCATGCACGAAGTGGGTCACAACTGGTTCTATGGAATATTGGGAAGTAACGAACGTGATAACGCATGGATGGACGAAGGATTGAACTCGTTCAACGAAGACCGTTACATGGATACTAAATATCCAGATGCATCATTAGGAGCAGCAATCGGTATTGGCGGATTGGATAAAAAATTAGGGTTATCAGATTTTTCACAACGCACGTTGAGTGAGTTGACCTACTTAATCTCAGCTTCTCAAAACCTCGACCAACCGCTGCAATGTCATTCCGACAATTTCACCGAAATCAACTACGGTGGAATCGTTTACAAGAAGACAGCATTGTTGTTCTATTATTTGAAAGGGTATTTGGGTGAAACCTTGTTCGACCAGTGCATGCATAATTATTTCGAAAAGTGGAAATTCAAACACCCACAACCGGAAGACATTCAAGCCGTGTTTGAAGAAACAACAGGTCAAAAACTCGATTGGTTCTTCAATGAATTAATCAAGACAACAGAGAAGATTGATTTCAGTATTAAGCGGATTAAGCAAAATCCTTCAGAGCGTGGAGCGGCTTTGGTAAAGGTGAAGAATACCGGTTATGCAACAGGTGGAGTTTCAATTGGAACGGAAGGAAGTAAAACGCCTATCTGGACCAAAGAAGCTATAGCTCCTGGAAAGTCTATCTGGATTACTGCTCCTATTTCGAGCGCGTACACAATCGATCCAGAAGGAGTAATTCCTGAAGTGAACAGAGAGAACAACTCCATGAAGAGCTCAGGACTTTTCAAAAAAGTAGAGCCGATTAAAATGAAGTTCTTCTCAAGCATAGACAATCCGAAGCAAACAGAATTGTTCTACTTACCCATGTATGCCTACAACGTGCATGATGGCAGTATGGTAGGAGTGAACCTTCACAACAAACAAATCCTTCGTAAGAATTTCGAATGGAATGTTTCTCCGCTTTATAGCTTCGAAAGAAAGACGGTAAACGGATTCGCCAGCGTGGCTTACCACAAATTGAATTTCACTGCAGGAACGAAAGTTCAACGTTTTGGACTGGATGATTATTCAACGGAGGTAAGTGAATCGTATGACAATTACATGTTGTTCAAACCTTATGTTGCTTATACTTTCCGCAACAAACCTTCGAATTTCAATAAAGGAACAGTTGTCAATGTTTCGCTGGCTTATCAATTCCAATGGATGAGACATACGTTTAACATCAATTCAATTGATGAAAGCTTGGTTTCTGATTACAGTCGCGAATTCATTCAATTCGATGCGAACTGGTCTCAAAAGATTGGTCCACGTCAAACATTGAATGTAAACGGACGTGTGCTTCAGCAAGGATCTTATGTTCGTGAAGCATCCTCTCAGATTGGAACACTGCTGAGTGCTGGTGGAGAATACCGCTTCAAGTATTCATTAACCAGAGATCGTCATGTATACGTGAAGGCCTTTGCTGGATATCAAGCCAACAACGATGCGTTGTATGAACTAGGAAAAGGTGCTTTCGGATTATCAGGAATTTCTGGAGCATACGATTACGCTTTCGACAATCTCTATTTCGGAAGAGGAGCAAACACAGGATTTGCCGCAGAACAAGTGGCAAATGGAATGGGTAACCTTGGTGTGAACATTCGCAATGTCGGAGCAACAAAAAGACTTCTTTCAA
>CAMCUG010000122.1 GCA_945878835.1 Chryseobacterium gleum
ATTGGTGCTTTCGGTCACGGTCGGAGCATCGTTTTCCATGCTTCTATCGGACTTAGCTTCAATAGCGTCGTTCGCCGGAGCAATGGCATTTTCTTCATGAACTTCATCCATTGTCGGAGTTTCGTGCACCTCCTCAACTTCACGAACCACGGGAGTTACATAAATTCCGGAAACCGGTTTCAGCTCGGCATATTGTTCTGGATTGACTTTGAATTCTTTACTTTCTGAAACAGTGTCATTGGTTGAATTTTGAATTTCGTTGTTTTTGGGATTGTCTTGGACGATAGCCAATTGATTGGAATTTTTATCTGAAGGAACGAACCAAATCACTGCGCCAACCACCGCGGCCATTCCAACCAATGAATAAGAAACCGTGCGGAAACCGCTCCACTTGGGAAGAGGAGGGAAGAGAATGTTCAGCCACACTTTGAATCGTGAAGGCTGATGTGCATTGAATTCTTTCTTCAAGTTTTTCCAAACAGCGGCAGGCGGATCTTGCATTTCGTGCTCGGAAGATTCTATGTTACCCAAAAGCATTTTGAGTTCATTGTATTCCATTTCGTTGGAAACATGTTGCAGTACAAAGGCGCGTTCCTCTGGAAGCAAACCGTTGAATTCTTTGGTGCGCAGAAGACGCTCCAAGTCTTCGGGCTGATAGGTGAAAGGTTTTTGTGTGCTCATGATTGAAGTAGAATAAAGAGAAATGAAAGTAAAAGTTCTTTGTATTCTTGAAGAATACCGTTGAGTTCCTTGAGGGTGTAGAAGATGCGCGATTTCACGGTTCCTTCGGAGCATCCCATGGTTTCGGCTATTTCCGGATTACTCAGTTCATGTACGAACCGAAGTTCGAAGGTCGTTCTTTTGGTTTCGTCTAAATGCGACAGCGCCTCTTGCAGCGCCTCTTCGAATTTCGAACGGTCCATGTCGCGGTCGTGTTCGTGCACTTCGGCTGTCGCAATAGTCATTCGCGCTTCAGCGCGAACTTCATGCTTCGCATATTCATTCTTACACTGGTTGTGCGCCATGCTGTAGAGCCACGTCTTGAAGTTGCGTTTCACATCGAAGCCTTGGGCGTGACGAAAAACCTTGCTGAACAGCTCTTGCGTGAAGTCTGCCGCAATCTCTTTGTCTTTTCGCAGCATGCGAAAGAAGTAAGAATGTATCGGCCGGCTGTAACGGGTGTATAATTCTTCAAAGGCGCGCTCGTTGCCGGCCGCAATCAGCGGCATAAGCTCTTCGTCTTTGAAGACAGTATACGTTTTATGTTTGTTGAATAGTGCCAAGAGAAGGGGTTTTCATGCCGCTGTACAGGTAACGTACAGAACGGTTCATTTATTCATATTTATTTTTTAAATCAAGGCGATCACGCAATTCGAACAACATCATCGCTGTCGCCCCCCAGATGAGATGCTCCTCAAAGCGAATAGCAGGAACAATCTTCGTTTCCTTAATATGCGGCATAAAGATTTCCATCTTCTCGGTTTTCATATCAGCCCCGAAATGCGCAAGCGGAATATGCACGAGTTGCGCCACTTCGTTTTCATTCGGAATGAAAACAGGCTCATGATTCAAAACAGTTGCAAACGGTTGCACCAAAAGTTGACTCGGAGGAATGAAAATTTCATTCAACACATAATATTTTTTTTCGGTTGGAAATTGAATCCCCATTTCCTCATGAACTTCACGCAAGGCAGTATGCAAAAGACTTTCATCGTCGTGGTCTTTCTTTCCTCCTGGAAACGCCATCTGTCCGCTATGAACGCCTTCATAAATCGGACGCTTAATCAGAGTAATACCAGCATCGCCGAAGTGCGGATGAATGAGAATGAGCACTGCGCTTTCTCGAGGAGTTGGCGTGAGCTTTCGCGCTTCCGCTGCACTCTGACGGACATAGGCATCGAGTTCGCCATACGCTTTTGGCGCAAAGGGTTTCTGAAATTGCTCTTCAATCCACTGCATAGTTTTTCATTTCGAAGTAAATCTAGAACTAACTTCGTATTGCGATGCCAATTTACAGACTCTCAGACGAATTGTGGTTCCCCGGTCCAGAGGAATTTGAAGAAAACCTAATCGCTGTTGGTGGAGACCTTTCAGTTTCAAGATTGCTACTCGCTTATTCAAAAGGAATTTTCCCGTGGTACGAAGACCCCGGAGTTCCCCGCTGGTATTGTCCAGAAGAACGCTGCGTCTTTCACGTTCCTTCGTTCAAGCTAAGTAAATCAACAAGACAGTTCTACAACAAGGGCGTTTACAGATTCACTTTCGACAACGCCTTTCACGAGGTTATTTCTGCTTGCGCAGGGAATGGAAGAGAAGACGAAACGTGGATTCTTCCAGAAATGATAGAGGCATACACGGAGTTGCATGCTCTTGGATTCGCCCATTCCGTTGAGGTTTGGCGAGACGGGAACTTAGTCGGTGGATTGTATGGAATTAATTTAGGTGGAATGTTTTGTGGAGAAAGTATGTTCTCGACGGAATCTAACACGTCGAAACTCGCTTTGTGGCATTTGATTCAACGCTGCAAAGAATGGGGCATGGAATGGGTAGACGGACAAGTGGAAAATCCGCATCTGATTTCATTGGGCGCTGAACTGATTTCGCGAGAAGCCTATTTAGAGCATTTGGAAAAGGCCCTTCAACAAGAGACACACAGAGGGAAATGGTAAATATTCATTTCGAATTAAACCCTTTGCAATTTATTAGTTCTAAGAAGTAATGGTAGAACGTGAAAAAGAAATCTTAATACTTATTTCCGTTTCGAAGACGAGAGACAAAGGATACGAGATGCTTATTTCCGACTACCAGAAACCGCTTTACTTTTTTATTCGAAGAATGTTGTTGAATCATGAAGACACCAACGACGTCTTGCAAGACACGTTCGTTCGCGTATTCAAAGGAGTAGATAAGTTTCGTGGCGAAAGTGCTTTGGGAACTTGGATGCACAGCATCGCATACAGAGAGGCGCTGGGACACATTCAAAGAAGTAAACGAATGTTGAAGGGTGATTGGGATGGACAAATAGTTGAGAATGTGAGGCAATTGGAAGGAGATGCACATTACTCGGGTGATGAAATGCAATTGAAATTGCAGGCCATGGTAGCTGCGCTTCCGGAAAAGCAAAGAGCAGTCTTCGTTATGAAATATTACGAAGAGAAAAAGTATACTGAAATAGAAGAAATAACAGGCACAAGTGTTGGTGCATTAAAAGCCAGTTACCATCATGCCGTTGATAAAATTAAATCGGCCATTCAATCAAATGAATGGATCAATGAACAAATAAAATATGGAAATGAAGAATAGCGAGTGGAATGTCCCTTCGGATTATTTCGAAAAAAATAAAAAAGCACTCATGCCCGTTCGAAAAATGTCGAACAGGAATTGGCTTTTGACTTTAGCGGCCGCATGCTTTGTGGGTATTGGTTTATTTATGTGGAAGGGGAAGACAGAGACGAAGGAGGTTGCGAAAGTGCAAGTTGAAAATCAGAATGAGAAACAGAATGAGAATGAGAATGAGGGGAAGAATGAGAAAGAGGTGAATAATGAGGTAAAGAATGAGGTAAAGAATGAGAAAGGGAATGAGAAAGGGAAAGAGGGGTGGAATAAGGAAGAGATTGCAGAGGGATTGAAAGAAATTTCAAGAGAAGAATTGGTAGCTTATTTATTGGAAGAGGATTCAGAATTAATTGAAAATTTAAATTAACACAACATGAGAAATACAATGATTTTATTTTTGAGTTTGTGCTCTGTGGTAGCTTTTGCACAACCCGATCGCGACGAACCGAAGCGCAGCGAAAAAGTAGCAGCGCTGAAGCGTGCTTTCATTACTTCAGAATTGGCTTTAACTCCGGTTGAAGCAGAGAAATTTTGGCCGGTTTACAATGCGCATGAAGAAACGCAAAAAACACATCGTAAGGAATTGAAGAAAGTCATGGACAAGATGGATGCTGTAGGTGAAAATCAAAAGGCGTTCGAGTCTTTGAACAACGAAATATCTGCGCTTCGTTTGAAAGAGGTGGAAGAAGATTCGAACTTTATGATTGTTTGCAGCAAAGTTATTGGTGTTCAGAAAACAGCCAAACTTCCGGGTATTGAAAAAGAATTTTATAAAATACTATTGGACGAAGTGGGTAAGAAGGGCGAACATCCTGGCCCACCTCCAGGAGGACGCCAACCGCATGGACCGAGGCATAAGTCTGCTGAATAGGCCTAGAGACGATAAAGCATGAGAGAAAACTGATAAATGCGTGCAACCATTTTTGGTTTTGTTGAGTTATATTCGTTGACCGAAACAAAACCTTTATGAAAGCGAAACTTATACTTTTTGTAACCTTTATTTTTTCTGTTTATTTTGGAAATGCACAAGAACAATCCGTGGCACGAGTATGGGATGAGGTTGTTCTTCAAGCCATTCGCAATGACAATGCCCGTCCTACTATTCACGCTAGAAATCTGTTTCACATTCACGCTGCCATGTATGACGCATGGGCGTTGTTCGACGACACTGCAAAAACATACTTAATCGGTCAAAACCTCAACGGGTTCAATTCGGCTTACAGCGGTTTAGCCGAACCAATGGATATTCAACTTGCTCGTGAGAAAGCTATTTCTTATGCGGCTTACCGCATGCTAATCAATCGCTATCAGTATTCGCCGAACTATTCGAATACGTTGACCATGGCGGATTTCATAATGCTTGGATTGGGTTACAGCACTGCCGTAAACTCTATCGATTATAGCGACGGAGACCCTGCTAAGTTGGGAAATTACATAGCTTCTCAGTACATCGCATACGGAAACCAAGACGGTTCAAATCAGTTGCTGAATTATTCCAATCAGTATTACGTTCCTGTAAATGCTCCTATGTTGCCGGTTTTTCCAGGCAATCCAAATAATACGTACATCAACCGTTGGCAGCCACTTAACTTGGCGAACTTCGTAGATCAGAATGGTTTTCCTGGCTTGCCAACACCTTCGGCTTTGTCACCAGAGTGGGGGAATGTGAAGCCGTTTTCATTAACTGATGCTGATAAGACCATTCATTTCCGCGATGGTAATTTTTGGAATGTATTCAAAGATCCGGGAGCACCTCCTGTTTTACTTTCTACAGATACAACATCTTTAGATCATCCTTTCGTTTATGGAAATGTAATGGTGGCAACTTGGTC
>CAMCUG010000123.1 GCA_945878835.1 Chryseobacterium gleum
CGGGCTGCGCGCATCTTCGCAATTTCAGTAACGGTGTCCATGCCTATGGCCCAGAAGAACGACAAGCGCGGAGCGAAATCGTCGATGCTCATTCCAGCTTTCAAGCCAGCGCGAACGTATTCCAATCCATCTGCCAAGGTATAAGCCAACTCAATTTCTTGCGTCGCACCAGCCTCTTGCATGTGATATCCGGAAATAGAAATCGGATTGAACTTCGGCATTTCCTTTGAACAGAATTCGAAGATGTCTGAAACTATGCGCATGCTTGGCGTTGGCGGATAGATGTATGTATTTCGAACCATGAACTCTTTCAGAATGTCGTTCTGAATGGTTCCAGTGAGTTCTTCTGGACGAACGCCTTGCTCTTCAGCGGCGACGATGTAAAATGAAAGAATCGGTAGAACCGCACCGTTCATGGTCATGCTCACCGACATTTCATTCAAAGGAATTTCATGAAATAAGACTTTCATGTCTTCCACTGAATCTATGGCTACGCCTGCCTTTCCGACGTCTCCCTTCACGCGATCGTGGTCGCTGTCGTACCCGCGATGAGTAGCCAAGTCGAAGGCAACAGACAATCCTTTTTGTCCCATGGCCAAGTTGCGTTTGTAGAACGCATTCGATTCTTCAGCGGTGCTGAATCCGGCATATTGACGAATGGTCCAAGGACGCACGGTGTACATGCTCGCATACGGACCGCGTAAAAAAGGCGCTGCGCCTGCTCCCCACGATGCACCTTTCACCTCTTCGTTGAAGTTGAAGGGAACTTCTTTCCAATTCAATTTACTCATGACTGCACATATTTGTTTTCACCAACAACAACACGTTGTGCATGTTGAAGGCTTCTTTCCTCTTTGTTGTTTTGAATGAAGTTGAACAACTTCTCAGACGTTTCGAAATTCTTCATGATCTCGAAAGTCTTTACTGACAAGTCTTCCGTAAGTTTTTCCAACGAAAAACTTCCCTTTGCTAAATCTGAATATTGATCGAAGTAAGACTCTTCGATTAATAAGTGCTGAATGTTTCGTGCCCAACGAAGATGGTCGCTGACATCGGATTCCTTTGCGAATTCCATTGGAAGAACTTCAATTCGATTGGCTCCTCCAACATAAGCCGCAATAGATTGAATAGTGGAACGAATTAAATTATTGTCGGTGTCTTTTTTTGCTTGAAAAAAGCCATCTGTTTGAACCTTCACGAACGCGTGATTCGAACACGCGTGTTCAGGAGAACCTGATTTCATCACGTGGGACCACACCGCGCGGAAGGCACGCAGCTTCGCGATTTCAACATACATTTCACTTCCAACCGAAAAATGAAAAAGTAGTTGAGCGGAAGCTTCGTCTATTGTTAAATGTGTATTTTCTATGAATTCAATTCCAGCTAAAACAGCAAATGCAATTTGCTCGGAAGCCGTTGCGTGAGAAGCAAAAACTTGATTTGAACGAATGTGTTTGGAATGAATGAACGCGAGAACGCCTGCGCGATCTTGTGCTTCGTAAGCTTGCTTAATGGCATCTATCTGATCGTCGGCTTGCCCGGCATGTGCTTCCAATTCCCAGTTGATGAAGCCGACGAAGATGTCTTTCAACGCCACCTTCAACTCACTAGCGTTGAAAAAAGCCGGAATGGTCAAGCTGTTCGCTCCGCCGTTCAATGCCTCCAACGCCAGACCATTCCATTGAAGTGGATCTGTTGTTTTAAACGATTGGTGCAGCTGCCACGATGAAGCTGCGCGAAAAGTCGGCTCCTCTGTAGATTTCGCTTCTGTTGAATAGGGAAATAAAAAAATCCCTTCTCCCTTTTGGCGAACCAACGAGTCGAGGGATTTTCCTTTTAATTCTTTCTTAGCTAGCGTTTGCCAGTCATGAAGGGATTGATTTGAAAAAACTTCGTTCCGAATATTCATGCAACGAAGTTAATTCGAAAATACTTATCTGAGTAGAACCACTGTGCCCATTAATTCTAAAGCTTCGCTTCCCCCTATTGGTTTCGCACGAAGCTTCCATACATAGGCATCGAAAGGCACATAGTGCGTTCCATTTCCTTTTAATGTACCATTCCACCCTTTTGCAGAATCGTTGGTTTCAAAAACCAAAATCCCCCAGCGATCGTATATCGCGAAGTAGTAATCGGTCGGATCATAAGCGTTAAGAACTGGTATGAAAACTTCATTTAAATTATCGTTGTTCGGAGAGAACGTGTTCGGCACATAATACAAGAACGGCTCTTTCTCGAAGTTCGCGATAATGGTATCGGTTCCCGTGAATATCGCTGAAACCTGATCCGCTGTTAGATTCGGATTTATAGGAGTTCCAGCAACGGACTGCCATCCTGTGAACAACCAATACGCTTCCGGCAGAGCCGTGAAGTTCACGGGAATGTTGTCTTCGTTTTCAATGGTCAATGAAGTAGTAGTTGCATTTCCCGTATCGAACAACACCGTTCCCGCAGTTGGTGGATTTACCATAACGGTAAGCGGATGATGCGGTGTTACGTCGAATACTGCAACCAATGTGTCTTCCTCTGTGAAGTTGAAATTCACAAATGAACTTGTTATCGATGGCGCAAGGACGTGGTTGTTGATTTCCCAGTGGTTGAAGGCAGTCCATGAATCAATTGGTGAAGCCACGAAATTCATGAAGGTGTTTTCTGAGAATACTTGTGTTGAAGGAAGGGGCGTCCATGGGTTTCCGTTCATCGTAACGGTTCCTGCGCCTGCCGGTTGAACGTCTACTGTCAAGGGGAATTCATCTATAATCGTAAATACCGCTACCAACGTGTCACTCACCATTAAATGAAGAATAACATCTGGTGAAAGCGTATTCGGACTTAACGGATGGTTATTGATTTCCCAGTGATCGAAAAGTGTTACTCCAGGAATTTCATTCGCGTTGAAGGTATAGTCTATGTCTGCAAGTATTTCATTGCTCCAAGGATAAGCGGCGAGCACAGTTCCATCCATGGTTACCGTACCTGCTCCAGCTGGCATTACATCGACTTGCAAAATAGCGTGAGGTGTCTCGTCGAAAATGGCAACTACTGTATCTGCTGCGCAAGGATTCAAATAAATAGACGTCGCTGTAGCATTTGGAAAAAGTGTGGCATTGTTAGACTCCCAATGGTTGAACGTAAACCAAGGATTCGCGGTAACGCTGAATGAGGTTGAATCTCCTGCGTTTACGTTATATGTATTCGGATAAATTGCTTGTGCCGTTCCGTTGAAAACGATGTTCCCTGCTCCTGCTGGAAAAACATCGCTTACGATGGTAACCGGACCTGAAGCGGGAATTCCGAATATGGCTTGTAACGTTACATCTGATTGAACAATTAAAGTGGTAATTGAAGCTGTTGGATCGGCAATTATGCCAGTACCGCTTATTATTTCCCACCCTTGGAAGGAGCTACATGGACCAACGACTGAATCTATTATTGCTTCAATATCAATCTCCAAATCTCCGAAATAGGTTCCTGAAAAAGGCGTTTCATAAGGACTCAACTCGGTCTCTCCAATTATAATATCGCCCACTCCATCGATTTGAAAAGTGACCGTGTAAGGAACGACATCGTAGCAATCGACAATTCCACCGATGATTTCATTGTTACAACGGGCCAAAATAAAATCTCGAACGTCTTGTACGTTGTTGTTCCAGGTAGTTACATTTCCACCCCAACGTTGGATTTGACGTGGCATTTCTGGTTCAATTACCAATATCATGCTGTCCAACACTTCAATCATTCGCTCGCAAGAGAAAATGGTGTTTGATAATTCGGCATATCGCTGAATGTAATCGGCGAAGAAATCGGGGTTATCGAATAACGCATTCAAAACAGGAATGTGTCCTTGTCCGCCAACATCTCCTTGTCCTTCTATCTGACATGGATCAGCGGTTGGCTGTGTGCTAGGAACACCCGTATAGTTGATGTAGTGCCCGAACGTTGCGTCGTTATCCCACAATGCGTATCTCCAACGTCTGCCATCTCCTAGTGGGTTAGTTCCTCTCCACCACGCGGTATTCCAGTTTAACCAGTCCGTACAAACGGTATACCCATTCAAAATGAAATAATCAATTAAGCTCATGGTATTGAACTGTGAAACAACATAATCGTAGTTGGCCTGATTGGCCATGCTGTTGGTCGTTGTGAAGTTCACAAACGTATTCCATTGTGTTTGCGGATTAAACGTTGGAGCAGCTGCATATTCAGTCCAGGTTCCGCCCCAAGTTTTCAAGAAGTCGACATTTCCGGCAGGTTGATCGAAGTAGTATTTGGTGTAATCTGTATCGTCTACCTTTTCACGTATCTCATATACTCCCCAGTATTGACCGTTGATGTAAAGAATACAATTTCTGGTTTTACGCTCATCGAGGTGAAGGTCTCCTATCAACGATAATTCACATACATAGGCGTCGCGAATATGAGCACCACCATTTGAAAACGGATAGTTGTCGTTTGCTGCCGCTTTAAAAATTAAACGTTGGTAACTCTGTCTATCACTGGTGTGCAACATCGGGTACTCCAACTTATCGTCATAGCCTAAAGCGTCTCGAGTTATGTAGTCGAAACCTCTTTGTCCGTATGCGTTCGAATCGTTTCCGTGTTCGTTGCTATCTCCTGATGATTCTACCGTGAATGTTCCATTTTGAAAAAACTCAAGATGTGTTAACTCATCTCCATTCCATCCACCATCCAACGTGTTTCCTGAAATAGAAACCACAGGAATCGTGTGATTATCGTTTCCGAAAAAATACGTGTTGGTTTCAGTATAGGAAGGAAGAATTCCAGCTGTCGGAGAATAAACGATAGCACGCAGAACAGTGGTCGTGGTAATGTTGATTGGACCGGTGTATGTTGTGCTTGCGTTCGAAGGTTGATTACCGTTGGTCGTGTAATAGATTGTTGCCCCTGGTTCTGTTGTCGCCAGAGTCACCGTTATTGGTGCTGCATAATAACCTGCTTGAATGTCTATGGTTGGACGAATGGCATAGCCCGTTCCAGTAGCTCCTGCGTTGGCGGCACCTTGTGAAGGGTTCGTTTGGATAATCATTGCTCCAGAACCATTCGGAACTCTTCCGTAAGATTGGTTCATTTGATTCGGACTAATCGCAGCAAAATCGTAGCTCTCTAAA
>CAMCUG010000124.1 GCA_945878835.1 Chryseobacterium gleum
TGATGCGTGGTCTAGGCAAAGGAATGAAGGAATTCAAAGACGCTAGCAAGGGCGAAGGTTCTTCCGCGGACTCTTCTTCTGAAGCTGAAAAGATCGAGAATAAATAACATCTATTTCCAATGGTGTTTCATTCGTTGAAGGAAGTTCAGAATGAACTTTCCTCAAAATCCACTACGTTAAATAACGTTGTTTCTCAATATCTTCAAAACATTGAAGCGCGCATGAATTTGAATGCGTTCGTCGAGGTTTGGGGAGAGGAGGCCATTGCGCAAGCCGAGCTTATTCAACAAAAAATAGACAATGGAACCGCAGGAAAACTTGCGGGAATGGTCATTGCCATTAAAGATAACATCTGTTATAAAAATCATAAAGTTTCGGCATCATCTAAAATCCTTGAGGGATTTGAATCGTTATACAGTGCAACCGTTGTAGAACGAATCTTAGCGGAAGATGCCATTATCATCGGCAGATTGAATTGCGATGAATTCGCGATGGGGTCGTCCAATGAAACATCGGTTTACGGACCAGTAAAAAATCCACTAAATGAAAATTGTGTTCCAGGCGGATCTTCCGGCGGGGCATCGGCTGCAGTAGCTGCAGATTTTTGTTTAGCCGCATTGGGAAGCGACACAGGCGGTTCTATTCGTCAACCAGCTTCCTTCACGGGAATAGTAGGCATGAAACCCACTTACGGCGCGGTTTCTAGACATGGACTTATTGCTTACGCATCGAGTTTCGATCAAATAGGTCCAATGACAAAGTGTGTAGAAGACGCAGAATTATTATTGAAAATTATTGGAGGTCCAGATGCATACGACAGCACGGCTTTGTTGGAAGTCCTTCCGGAAGCGTCAGTTCGCGCAAGCAAACCCAAAATTGCATATATGAAAGAGGCGGTTGAAAGCGAAGCGGTTCATCCGGAAATTCGCGATCGCATCAATTCAATCATAAATGAACTTAAGTCGGAAGGATACACGGTTGATCCGATATCATTTCCGTATTTAGATTACATGGTTCCCGCATACTACGTTTTAACCACGGCAGAAGCTTCTTCCAACTTAGCCCGTTTCGACGGAATTAATTACGGTTATAGAAGTAAAGAAGCGAAAGGCATTGACGAGACATACAGAAAAAGCAGAACCGAAGGATTTGGTCGAGAAGTAAAGCGAAGAATTTTGTTGGGTTCATTCGTATTGAGTTCAGGATATATAGATGCCTATTATGGCACGGGACAGCGCGTGCGCCGCGTGTTGCAAGAGAAGACGAAAGCTATTTTCGATCAATACGACTTCTTACTTTCTCCAACCTGCACAGATGTTGCGTTTGAATTTGGCGCGAAGTCGAAGGATCTAATTTCCATGTACATGCAAGACATTTTCACGGTGCATGCAAACCTTACGGGCAACCCAGCGCTATCTATTCCATGTGGAAAAGAGTCAACAACAGGCTTACCTTTTGGCATTCAGATTACCGCTCGTCACAAGGAAGACAATGATTTGTTCGTGTTTTCAAAAACGCTAGAAGCCTTATTATCCTAGGCTAAGCGAGTTTTTCCCTAACGGAGTGTTGACAATTGTGTTTTTCCTTGATTGGAAATAATACATTTTTTTCGGAAATTGTATCCGAAACGAAAGGGCAATAAACACGTTGAAACGTTGTTGCCCTCTTTATAAAGGGAAATCATAATGAAAAAATTAGTTACAGTATTACTGGGCGTGCTATCGTTTTGGAGCGTATGTGCCATTGAAATTCCGAAGGACACTTTGCAAGATCGTCAGGTGGCGGGATTGAAAAAAGAGGAGATTGACGAAATTGACAGGATGCTTGTGGCAAGTTACCTCAATCATTTTTGTTTTTCTGCAGATCCAGATATTCAAAACGCGTATGATTATCCAGTGGATCACATTCCCAATTTTCCAGAAGAACTTACGCGCGAGCGCTTGCAGGTATTGGATAGAGAAAGTCCTTTTGATTTGGTTTACAACGACAACGTTCGTGATTTCATTGCGCTCTATTCAGTAAGAAGAAGAGATGTAACCGCAAAGGTTTTAGGTCTTTCTCAATTGTATTTCCCTCTCATTGAAGATGCACTTGCGAAATACAATATTCCGCTTGAGTTAAAATATTTAGCTATTGTTGAATCTGCTTTGAATCCAACTGCCATCTCTAGAGCAGGTGCCGCTGGACTTTGGCAGTTCATGCCTGGAACCGGAAAGATGTATGGCCTGGATATTACGAGTTATCAGGATGAGCGTTTCGACCCGATAAAGGAAACAGAAGCAGCTTGTAAATACTTGCGTTTCTTGTACAACACCTTCGGCGATTGGAATCTTGCTTTGGCGGCCTATAATAGTGGCCCGGGTAACGTAAACAAAGCTATTCGTCGCGCCAATGGTAAGAAAGATTTTTGGGCCATTAAGCAATACCTTCCAAAGGAAACACAAGGTTATGTTCCTGCATTTATTGCGGTGAATTACATTATGAACTACTCTACAGAGCATAACATTTTCGCGAAGAAGGCGTCTATGTCGTATTTCGAAACAGACACGATTCATGTTACGGGAAGAGTAGATTTTGAAGTCGTTTCTAAGAGCTTGAATCTTCCACTTGAGGAAATCACCTATTTGAACGGGACATACAAATTGAAGGAGATTCCAGACAATGGGCAGGTCCATTACTTAATGTTACCCGTGGAGAAAATTGGCGACTTCTTGGCTCATGAAAAAGAGATTTATTTAGCCAGTGAGGTGAAAAAGCCAGAACCAGAGTCTGTTTTAGCAGATACCGCATCAACCGAGGGTGGGGCTGGACAAACAACAAAGGTCATTTGGGAAGATCAATGGAAGACGCATAAAGTAAAGAAAGGCGAAACACTGAAAGGCGTTTCAACGAAATACGGAGTCTCCTCTTCTGACATTAAAAAATGGAATAAGCTGAAGTCTTCAGCATTGAAAATCGGTCAAAACTTAAAGGTTAAAGTGAAGGTGAAGAAGACCATTACGATTCCTAAAGTAACCGAGCCAGCCGATTCGACTTCAACCAATACGCCGAAGGTAATCCCGCCAGCAGAAGCTCCGAAACCAACGCCACCGAAGCCTGCTACCCCAGAGTATGTTTATTATACAGTGAAATCAGGCGACAGTCTTTCGGGGATTGCTTCTAAAAACAGAGTGTCTGTTGATTCAATAGTGAAACTAAACAAGGGTTTAACACCGAATAAAATACAAATAGGACAGAAAATTAAAATCAAAAAGAAATGATAAAAGAAGGAGCCATCATAGAGGTGAATTACGAACTTTTCATCGACGATGAAAACGGAGAATTGGTAGAATCTACCCTTGAACAAGGACCAATGAGATTTACTTTCAAGGTTGATCCAATGATTGAAGGATTTGAAAAAGGATTAGCCGGATTGAATGTTGGCGATGAGTTTCGCATTAGCATTCCTTGTGCAGAAGCATACGGAGATGAGCAGGAAGAATATTATATGGAGTTTCCGAAAAGCGATTTCATGGAAGAAGATGGTGAGTTCGACGAAGATGTGTTCGCTGTAGGAGAAGTTATTCCAATGGAAACGCCTGAAGGACATCAAGTTCAAGGGGTTGTTGAAGAAGTTAAATTGAACACTGTGGTTATTGATTTTAACCATCCGTTAGCCGGCGAGAACTTGTTCTTTAAAGGACATGTGGTTTCAGTATCGTAAGAATTATGCAATTCGTTCGTACTTCAGCCAGCAGCATATCACGCATCTCTGCATTTGCAGGATCAACGTTGGTGTTGCTCATGGTTGGAATATTTTTAGTGTTCTATTTAGTGGCGTTGCAGGTTTCTGATCACATTAGATCTCAATTTACTGTGCAATTGCTATTGAATGAAGAAGCGAGTGAAGAACAAATACTAAGCTTTAAAAAGGAAATTGAGGGAGGCGGAATCGCCTCCCAAGTTTCTTATACATCAAGCGAACAGGCTGAAGCAGAATACAGCAAGGAAATCGGCGAGGACTTTGTCCAGGTGCTCGGCTATAACCCGCTCCCAGCATCCATAGATGTTCAAATCAATCCGGAAAAAGCAGATGGCGCAACGGTAGACGCCTTTGTAGAATCGTGTAAGTTGAATCCGATTATTAAGGATGTTGGATACGAGAAAACTCTTCTTCAGTCGGTGAATGAGAACATTTCGAAATGGGGGGTCATCATTGGTGGAATCGTTATTCTGTTTTTGATTATTTCCGCCTTCATTATTATGAATACCGTTGAATTGGCGATCTCATCTCAGCGCCTAATCATTCGAAGCATGCAGCTGGTGGGCGCTACGCCATGGTTTATTAAGCGTCCGTTTTTATGGCAAAGCTTAAAGAACGCATTACTTTCTTCATCTATCGCCTGGCTTTCCATTTCAGTGATATTGTATTTTAATCAGCAATCGTTAACCGACATCATTCAAATTTTGCTAGATGGTGGCGGATTTTGGAAACTCGGCGCCTTACTCATAACATTGAGTGTGGTGGTTGGGGTTTCTAGCACCTATATAACTGTAAGCCGTTTCGTTCGAGCGAAACTGCATCAAATGTATTAATGCCGTTCCTTTAAGGATGTTGGCCTAAACCCTAAGAATAACAGCCGAAAACAGAACCTTCGAAATAAACAAAGGGGTCGTCGTTATTCTTGTTCAACGTTAACGAAAGATGAAGATTTCGAAGTGGTGTTCAAAATTGAGCAAACTTTCTTATTTTCGTGGCCCGAATAAATCAATAGAAAATTAATTAACACAGACATGAGCACAAAAGCAAGTCCTACAGTTAAGCAAGAAAACGGCTTTAACTTCAGTTCAATTTTTCCTTACATCGCAATTCCAATTGCATTGTTAACCGGATGGGCATTATACACCTTCATCTTGGGTGATGCTGCAAACTTCGAAGGCGGAGACGCAATTAAAGGTCATCCATTAAATGTATTAGGCACTGTTCACAAGGGTGGATTCATTGTACCGATTCTTATCGCGGTTAACTTGATTGTAATTATCTTCTTCTTTGAGCGTTTCATTAGCATAATGGCGGCTAAAGGAAAAGGAAGTATTTCTGCTTTCGTTCAAAACGTTCGTAAAATGCTTGCTAA
>CAMCUG010000125.1 GCA_945878835.1 Chryseobacterium gleum
GAAGGCGAGTTGAAAGACAGTGTGAAGATTTACCACGACTTTGCCGCACTTGCGCTGCGCAAGCACATCTTTGAATACCATGAAGGAGACGTTCATATTCGAATGAATTTTTTATATAACATTGGGGCAGGAAGAGATTTTACCGACACGCTGAATTATCCGAGATCACATCGCATCATAAGCAATACAAGAGGTTTGTGGGTACAGGCAGATTTCGGAGATAAGGTTTCTGTTGAAACGGGTTTCTATGAAAGTCAAGAGTATATGCCGAAGTACATGAAGAATTATGTAGATAGTTTAGGTGTTATTCCAGGATTTGGTCGCGATAAGGATTATACAGCCATTCGGGACGTTGTCGATTATTCTTCTTCATTTTCTAGAATAACGATTCAACCAAATCAAACATTAAGATTCCATATGGGTTACGGAAAACATAAAATTGGAAACGGTTATCGTTCGTTGCTTTGGTCTGATGGGATGTACAATTATCCCTATGTTCAATTCGATATTACAAAAGGAAAAGTCAAGTATTCGCATGTTTGGAATGTGATGCAAAGTCTAGAGCGTCTGCCTATAGGCGACACTCCTGAGTCTACGTTTAGAAGGAAGGCAGGTAGTTTTTCATACCTCAGTTGGAAGCCAACGACTAAAGTTGAGCTTTCACTTTTTGAATCGGTTGTTTGGAACCGATACGATTCGAATGCAATGCCGCAGGCGCTTCCCGTTAATTTTTACTCTCCATTGATTGGAACCGGATTCACGCAGGCTAATTCAACTCGAAATAATTTCAATGTGGGTGTTGATGCGAGTGTGCGGCTCACGAAAAATATTGAAGTTTATGGTCAGGCTTATTCAGATGTTTTGGGTGATTATAAAAAAAATGGAGCGATTCAAGTGGGACTTCAGTCCTATAATTTGGGAGTAAAGAATTTCGATTTAGGGTTTGAGTATAACCGTGTTCAGAGCGATGTGTATTCGTTTTCGGCGCTGTATACAGATGCAACACACATGAACCAAACGGTGGGTCATCCGTTGAATAATATGTACGAATACGTTTTGCGTTCTCGTTACCGATACGGAAGATATTTTGCACGTGTGAAGTGGAATTACATTGTTCAAAACAGAATGGAAGAGCGAAACGACGAGCCCATGTGGATCAACAGAAATTTGAAACAATGGGATGTTGAATTGGGATACTGGATAAATCCTAAAACAAATTCCGAATTTATCATTTCCTTTTCCGACCGCATAGACGATCGGTCGAATGACTTGGTAAAACAGCATGCATCAATTCTAATGTTGGGAATTCGCACCGGTCTACATGCTGTTTATCGTGATTTTTGAATACATTTGAGTCAACCTAATCTAAACCAAAATTGAAAGATATTATCTTCGCTTTTCTAAGTGCGTTTGCCATTGTATTGGTGGCAACACCGCCCCTTATTAAAGTGGCTAAGATGAAGCATTTGGTCGATGAGCCAGGGCAAGACAGAAAACTGCATCACAAAAGTATTCCGACCCTAGGAGGAATTTTAATATTTGCAGCAACGATCATCTCTTATTGTTTATGGTTTCCTTCAAGAGAGGCTTGGGAGTTGGGAGCCAACTACAACCCACTGCAAGCGCTTAATGAATTCAAATATATTTTAGCTTCAATGTTTGCCTTATTCTTTATAGGATTGAAGGATGATATTGTTGGTGTTGATCCATTTAAAAAATTAATTGTTCATCTTTTTGTAGGCGTAACTCTTGTGGTCTTAGCAGATATTCGATTAACAGAATTTTGGGGACTTTTTGAAGTGGATAAATTGCCTTATTGGCTAAGTGTAGTGCTTTCCATTTTCATTTACATCGTAATCGTGAATGCGATAAACCTTATCGATGGAGTAGATGGATTGGCCGGTGGAATTGGTTTGATCGGTAGCGTAGCATTTACGCTTTGGTTTTATAAAACAGGCGACATGCCTCTAGCACTTTTGGCTGTAGGTCTGGCGGGGTCGTTATTTGGTTTTTTGATTTTTAATTTTCAACCGGCGCGCATTTTCATGGGTGACTCAGGTTCATTAATCATTGGGATTTGCATGTACGTTTTGGCTATGAAATTGATTGAATTTCCTCCATCGAAATTGTCTGCAGCCATGCAAATAGTTTCGAAGCCCATATTCGCTATGGCAATCTTGGCGTATCCGCTTATAGATACACTGAGGGTGTTCGCCATTCGAATTTTAAGTGGGAAGTCACCTTTTCTAGCCGACAAAAATCACATACATCATCGTTTGTTGGCCTTGGGTTTACAGCATTATCAAGTGTCTATTGCCTTGTATTGTTACACCTTATTCATCATAGGCACAACGTTCTTAATGCCGCCTCAAACACCAAACATTTCATTCTTGGCTGTTGGAAGCATTGCCGTTTTTTTAGCTTATGTGCCGTTTATGATTCCGAAGAAGAATCAATTGAAATAAGGAGTAGCGTATTGCTTCACTGCTTTTTCATCAATGCTATCGCCCGAAAGGATAACCAATCGCTCAATTACATTTCGAAACTCGCGAATATTCCCTGTCCAGTCATGCTGCTGAAGTGCTTTTAAAGCCGCTGGTACAATGTCTTTTTTTGGCTGTCCGTATTCATCTGCTATTTGCTGTAGGAAATGCTCTGCCAATAAAGGAAGGTCGTCTTTTCGTTCGTTCAATGAAGGAACTTTGATGACAATAACTGAAAGTCTGTGATACAAGTCTTCACGGAAATTACCAGCTGCAATCTCCTTTTTTAAGTCTTTGTTAGTAGCTGCTAAAATGCGAACATTTACCTTCATGTCTCTTTCACCGCCAACTCGTGTTATTTTATTTTCCTGAAGTGCTCGAAGCACTTTGGCTTGAGCAGAAAGTGACATATCTCCAATTTCATCGAGAAAAAGTGTTCCGTTATCGGCCAATTCGAATTTTCCAGACTTTGTTTTAACTGCAGAAGTAAATGCGCCTTTTTCGTGCCCGAATAATTCGCTTTCAATAAGTTCAGAAGGAATAGCAGCGCAATTCACTTCAATAAAAGCTTGGGTTGCTCTATTGCTTTTTTCATGAAGTTGACGAGCAACCAGCTCTTTACCGCAACCATTTCCGCCAGTAATAAGAACGCGCGCATCGGTTGGAGCAACTGTATCGATCATTTTAATGATTTCCAAAATAGACTTGCTTTGTCCGATAATGTTCGAGCCATTGACTTTGTTAAGCTTCTTTTTGAGTGTTTTCGTTTCTTTTATGAGAGCGTCGTGTTTGTTGGCATTTCGAGTTGAAACAAGCACGCGATTAAGATCTAACGGTTTTTGAATGAAGTCGTAAGCTCCTCGTTTAATCGCTTCTACAGCGGTATCAATGGTTCCGTGTCCGGTAATCATAACAACGGGAACTTGTATATCTTCCTTTTTCAATTCAGATAAAAAATCTAACCCGTCAAGTTTTGGCATTTTAATGTCACAAAAGATTAAATCGAAAGATTCTTTAAGTACCATTTTCAACGCGGTTTCTCCGTCTGGCGCCTCAGAAATGCTAAATCCTTCGTACTCCAGGACTTCTTTTAATGCGCTGCGGATTGCAGCTTCATCGTCGACGATTAAAATTTTTGACATGTTTAAGACTTTTGGCAAAAGTAGCGCAAAGCGTTGATAAGTTTCTTGCGGAAAGTGGAAGTTTTACGGGGGTGTTCAATCGTGTAAAAGTATCTTTGCACGGTGAGTCAAAGAGATTTTTTAAGTGAGTTAAACGACGCTCAGCGTGCAGCAGCTCGACACATTTCAGGTCCATTAATGGTTATTGCAGGAGCGGGTTCCGGAAAGACACGTGTCTTAACTTACCGTATTGCGCATATGATACAGAACGGCATTGATCCGTTCAGTATTCTTTCGCTAACCTTTACCAACAAGGCTGCACGTGAAATGAAGGATCGTATTGCTAACCTCATGGGCCAGGACAACGCGCGCAACATTTGGATGGGAACTTTCCACAGCGTCTTCGCGCGTATTCTTCGATCGGAAGCCGATCGAATTGGATATCCGAGAAACTTCAGCATCTACGATTCAGCAGATAGCAAGAGCCTAATTAAAGATATTTTAAAGGAAATGTCGCTCGACGACAAGATCTACAAACCAGGAATGGTTCAGAATCGAATTTCTTCCTGCAAGAATAATTTAATTGCCGCGGCCGATTACCCTGAACAAGTGGAATTGGTTTCAGATGATCATGCCGCAAAACGCCCGAAGATGGCAGAGGTCTATAAAAAGTACGACCAGCGCTTGTTTCAATCTGGGGCCATGGACTTTGACGACTTGCTCTTCAAAACGAATATTTTGTTCAGAGACCACGCAGATGTGCTTCACCGCTATCAGCATAAGTTTCAGTTCATCATGGTAGATGAGTATCAGGACACGAATTTTTCTCAGTATTTAATCGTGAAGCAACTCGCTGCCGTAAACGAAAATTTATGTGTGGTGGGTGATGACGCGCAAAGTATTTATGCCTTCCGCGGAGCGAACATTCAGAATATTCTGAATTTCAGAAAAGACTATCCCGATTATTCGTTGTATAAATTGGAGCAGAATTACCGCTCTACGAAAGTCATTGTTGAGGCAGCGAATTCAATCATTGGAAACAATAAGAATCAGATTAAGAAAAACGTTTGGACAGCCAATGACGAAGGAAGTAAAATCCGTCTTCATCAAGCGCCAACCGACAATGAAGAAGGAATGTTCGTGGCGAACACCATTTTCAAATTGCAAAAGGAAGACGGAGGAACTTACCACGACTTCGCAATTCTTTACCGCACGAACGCGCAATCGCGCGCAATGGAGGAAGCCCTTCGAAAATTAAATATTCCATACAAGATTCACGGTGGATTAAGTTTCTACCAGCGAAAAGAGATTAAAGACTTGTTGGCGTATTTCAGATTAACCGCTAATCACAAAGACGAAGAAGCGTTGAAACGCGTGATCAATTATCCTGCTCGAGGCATTGGAAAAACGACACTTGAGAAATTGATCGTTGGAGCATCTGAGCGAGAGATTAGTATCTGGGAAATGATTGCCCGCTGCTTTGAAGTTGGTATATCTGGAGCC
>CAMCUG010000126.1 GCA_945878835.1 Chryseobacterium gleum
CTCGATTCTTTACAGCCGCGGGTATTCCAATTAAAGAAGGTTATGGACTTACAGAAACTTCTCCTGTTATTTCCGTGAATACCTTGCGTACACCAAACATGTATTATCCGGGAACAGTGGGTACTATTATACCTAAAACCGAAGTGAAATTTGCTGCTGACGGAGAAATATTGGTGAAGGGCCCGCAAGTCATGATGGGCTATTATAAAAACCCAGAAACCACCGCTGAAGTATTGAACGACGGATGGTTTAGCACAGGTGACATTGGAATAATTAAAGATGGTTTTCTAAAGATTACAGATAGAAAGAAAGAACTATTTAAAACCAGTGGTGGAAAATATGTTGCACCTCAGGTACTCGAAAACGCATTGAAAGAATCGCACTTCATTGAACAATGTATGGTGGTGGGCGACGGGCAAAAATTCCCGGGTGCTTTAATTGTTGTCGATTGCGCTTTCGCAAAAATTCACTTCCCAGAATTAGCCTCTCTATCAAAGGAGGAAATCATTCAACATGAAAAATTAAATAAAGAAATTAAATCGTTCATTGCTGAAATGAACAAAGGCTTCGGGAGCTGGGAACAAATCAAAGGCATTCATTTAATTGCAAATCCGTTTACCGTTGAAAACGGAGAAATAACTCCTACGCTGAAGCTGAAGCGCAAAAAAATTCTTGAGAATTACGCAACCGCCATAACACAGTTGTACGGATAACGCTAATGATTGAACTTGACATTGCCCTGCTCAAAGCCGTAAACGGTCTCTTTATATACGGGTTCGACAAGACCATGCTTGTTATTAGCGGCACCGCCACTTGGATTCCGTTATTCGCTTACATCGTTTGGCAATTGGTCATTACACATGGGAAAAAATTTGGCATTTATGCGATTCTTCTTGCATCTCTTTCTGTAGGAATGAGTGATCTTGTTTCAAGCCGAATTTTCAAACCCTCCGTGCAACGTCTTCGTCCTTCGCACACCGAAAAACTTCAAGACGAATTGCATTACTCAAAGAAAAGCAACGGCGCAGACTATCGTGGAGGTGATTTTGGCTTCTACTCAGCCCACGCTTCTAACTTTGCTGCGCTCACCTTCTTTATTTTACTTGCGCTGCCAAGACATTACCGTCTCAACACAATTCTAATTTTCGCTACGCTGCTTACTTCGCTTTCAAGAATTTATTTGGGTGTTCACTTCCCAACCGACATTCTCATGGGCTGGTTCATGGGTGGAATGTTCGGATATCTTTTCTACAGAATATTTGCCTTCATTAAACGATGAACGGAATAACAATTGGATGAAAAAACGAATTAACTCTTTTGCTCAACACGTTGACGCACCTCATTCAAGTTCTCTTCTTTTTTAGCATTCCTTCGTTCCTGATTTGAAACGGTATGATAGCTATGTCCTTCCAGGAATTTAATTTGCAGATTATCCCAAGTGATGCGGTCGCTCATTTCTCCACACGCCGACATTTCAAGAAATAAATTTTCCGCAATTAAACTAAAATCTTCTCTTCCTAAATAATCCACATCGGCATCACAAAGTATCCGCGCCAGATGGTTCTTTGGATTTTGAGGTATATGCGTTGCTACAATACATCCTATAATAATATCGCAATCTTCGTCGGCAAGTGTGTTCAACCCATCTGCGGATTGAAAAAAATCGACACTCGCTTGTTCATGCCCTGAACGAACCTTTAAGAACCCAGTATCGTGGAACAAGGCAGCAATTTTAAGGATTTCTAAATCGCGTACAGAAACACCCTCAAGTTTACCAATTGTTTGTGACTGCTCAATTACATCAAGCGTATGTCGAACATCATGATAATAATAATGTTTATTCAACCCATCTTTCAAGCGCTGAAGCACTGATTCAAGGTGTTGCATATAGAAGGATCTTAACTCAGTCATCATTCAATTTATCAGCGTAAATTTCGTGAAATAAAACCACGACTAAGATGCATATTCTTTATTACTTTTGAACGACCGAGTATGAAAAACATTAATCGCATTCTTATTCCCTTTGATTTAAGGAAAGATAGCTATAACGCCATTTTGCACGCAGAGTTCATTGCTCGCCGTGCAAATTCTGAAATTGCGATTCTGTTTATTACATGCCCATGTGGCACTAAAAAAAATAATTGATATGTCGAAAATTATTGTCCCTTCTGATTTTTCAAGCACATCTGATGTTGCTGTTAAGTATGCATGTGAGATTTCGAAAACGTTAAGTTCTGAAGTACATATTTTGCACATCTTAAAAGATGGTGCAGATGAAACTGAAACACAATCGAAACTTAGCGCACAAATTAAAGAATCTCATTCAAACACGGGAGTAACTGCGCAGGCCATTGTTCGTCACGGGGAAATTCTCGACGAGATACCCAAAGTTACTGAAGAGACCAATGCTGAATTAGTTGTAATGGGCACACACGGGTTACGTGGATTTCAATTCATTACCGGCAGCCATGCACTTCGGGTAATCAGCGAATCGAAAGCTCCATTTATAGTTGTTCAGGAGCAAACTACGCGCACGGCGGATATCAAAAAGATTTTGGTTCCCTTGGACTTGCACAAAGAAACGAAGCAAAAAATAAAGTTTGCAAGTGAACTGGCTGCCAAGTTCAACGCAGAGGTTCATATAATATGTCCGAAAGAAACCGATGAGTTTTTAAATAACCAAGTGAAGCGTAACATGAGTTATGCTGAGGGGTATTTCAACGAGCGCGGAATTGCTTGTAAGACGAAAGTAACTGAGGAATGCAGCTCTGGATTTGTGAAGGAGATTATTAAATACGGTCAGTACGCCGAGATTGATTTGATCTGTATCTTGAATTTTGCTGGCGAGCGTTTGATTCATGCTTTTGGAGCAGATGCTGAGCAAAAAATTATTACCAACGAAGCTGGAATTCCGGCCATGGTTATTAATCCGATTAGTGCGAACGTTGATTCACGTAGCATCTTCGCGCAGTAGGGTTTAAAAAGATTTTGTCAGAAGTCTTGTTAATTCAAAAAGAGCTGTATATTTGCACCCCCTTAGGGTGCTAAAGAGCATTTCGGGGTGTAGCGTAGCCCGGTATCGCGCCTGCTTTGGGAGCAGGAGGTCGTAGGTTCGAATCCTGCCACCCCGACAAAGAAAAGACAACTCGGTTGTCTTTCTTTTTTTACAGATGAATGATCTCGTAGCTCAGTTGGATAGAGCATCTGCCTTCTAAGCAGACGGCCAGGGGTTCGAATCCCTTCGGGATCACGAAGAGACAAAAAAGTCCTCAACGAAAGTTGGGGACTTTTTGTTTGTAGGAATTCAATAACTATTTAACCTCATGAACGAAATCACTCATCGACTTCCTCACCTTCTTCGCATTGATTAAATAATCCTTCTCCGGATTTCGGTATCCTAAAGGGAGAAGAAGAACAGACTTTAAACCCTTCGCTTCCAAACCCAGAATACGATCTACCTCGGCAGGAACAAATCCTTCCATAGGTGTGGAGTCAACCTCTTCCATTGCCGTGGCTAACATCGCTATTCCAAATGCAATGCATGCCTGCCTTGTTGCGTGCTCGAAATTTACTTCTGCAGAGCGAGGGACATAACTATTCAAAATGGAATTGCGGTACTTCTCCCATCCTTCACCCTGCACTCCACGAACTTCATTCACCAAATCGAACCACGCATTCACTCGGTCTGCTGTGTATGTGTCCCACGAAGCAAAAACCAACAAATGAGAACAATCTTCAACCTGACTCTGGTTGTGCGCTGCCGCTTTCAATTCGGACTTTAATTCAGGATTCGTAATAACCAGCAATTCGTATGGCTGCAATCCGGTTGAAGATGGCGATAGACGAATAGCCTCTAATATTCTTTCAATCTTTTCATCACTCACCTTTTCGCCATTCATGGCCTTCACCGCATATCTCCATTGCATTGCTTCTACTGCATTCATATTGCTCAATTTTAGTACATTCTAATATCTTAAACAACAAGATTTCTAACTTGTTTTCAAAAAACATGATTACTTTAATGCACGGTGCAGTTACAAGGTCCGGTGGAAGGTCCTGCGGAAGGTCGCTACGCGAAGCGTCCTTGCGAAGCACCTTGTGAAACACCTTGCAACTGCCCCTTGTGCAAAACCTTTCGTAGAACCTTGCTAAGCATCTACTGGTCAAGCTCCTTCAAAATCTTGTTCACATCCTCCTCCGTTGAAGTCAACTTCGTTTTGCAGATGGCTATTAACTCCGAAGCACGCTTCACCTTTTCAGATAAAATGTCTACTGTAATTTGTCCCAATTCAATTTCAGTTACAATGGCCTGCAATTCCTCGAAGGCCTGCGCATAGTTTACTTCTGGTTCACTCATATTTTTATTCTTTAATAGATTTTATTGTTCCGTTATACAATAGCGTTGTTATCTCTTCTCCTGAACTCACTTCACTCTCATCGGTTACAGCTTTACCATTTACCAAGGTTATACTGAATCCACGCTTCAAAACATTTCTCGGATCTAATAGACGAACGCTGTTCTCGAGTCCGTTTATAGACATGCCTTCTTTCGACAACCGAATGCCCGTTCGGTTTTTCAATTCTTCATTTAATTTCGAAACGGATACACGTCCCGCTGTGAGCAGCATTCGCGCATCGTTGGCTAGTGCTGTTGAAAGTTTCTGAACATTTCCTTTCTCAACAGACATGCGCTGAAGTGTTTGTGTTCGAAGGCCCACGCGAAGCGTTTCTATCTTAGAGGAATTTCGAACCAAGAGCGTTTCAACCACTGAACGAAAAAGCAAAACGTTCGCATGCAATTTCGTCTTCGTTTCCAAAAGTTGTCGCAAAGATTTGTCTGCCAGCATCTCTTGTGCACGTTGAACCGGCATGGAGAAATTATGAAATTGCTGAAGGAAATAATTCCCGAGATCTGTCGGAGTAATCAAATTCTTAAACGACACCATATCGGCAACCGACTCATTTATTCTGTGGCCAATACCGGTTAAAACAGGAAGAGGAAATTCAGCAATGACTTTACATAAATTCACGTTGTTGTAACAAGCCAAACCGATATCACCGCCACCTCCTCGCACTATAACAACAGCAT
>CAMCUG010000127.1 GCA_945878835.1 Chryseobacterium gleum
ATTTGGTATTTTTGTGAAGAAACTTTACGCACTGTAATCGGTTGAATCAATCCGAGTTCGCCAATGCTAGTAGCCAATTCAATTAAAGCGTCGTTGTTGAAGTCCTTACGGGGTTGGTAAGGGTTCGCTTCAATTTGCGAGATGTTCAAAAGGGTAATCGTTCCTGCCACGTGCCCAACTTCTTTCTCACCCGAAAGTGTCGCCGCCTGCGAAACGAGTTCACTTTTGCTAGATATTGGAGAATGCTCCAACAGAGCACTTAATCCTCTTCCCAATGCTTGTTTCTTACTCATGATCTACAGGAATGTATTTTTCGTCGCTGCCCATCTTCGTCAAATTATTTTTCTGAAGAACTTCACGCGCCATATTCAAATAGTTCACCGCTCCCTTACACGAGGCGTCATGCATAATCACCGTTTGCCCAAAGCTAGGCGCTTCTCCCAATGTAGTGTTGCGGTGAATTAAAGTGTCGAACACCATCTCTTGGAAATGCATGCGCACTTCTTCAACCACTTGATTGCTCAAGCGAAGACGGGTATCGTACATCGTTAACAGAATACCTTCAATGGTTAATTCTGTGTTTAATTTTTGTTGAACAATTTTAATGGTGTTCAATAATTTCCCAAGTCCTTCCAAAGCGAAATACTCGCATTGAACCGGAACAATGACGCTTGCAGATGCTGACAAAGCATTCACAGTTACCAATCCTAAAGAGGGAGAACAGTCAATGATTATGAAATCGTAATCGTCTTTAATTTTATTCAATGTGCCACGCAGCATGTACTCACGGCTAGGCATATTAATGAGTTCAATCTCGGCTCCAACTAAGTCAATGTGGGAAGGAAGTAAATCAAGATTTGGACTTTCAGTAGTAATAATGATGTCGCGCGGATCAACATCGTTAATCAAGCACTCATAGATGCTTGTCTTAACAGTGTTCGGATCTACACCAACACCGCTGGTCGCATTGGCCTGTGGATCGGCATCAACCAAAAGTGTCTTGAATTCCAACACGCCCAATGCTGCAGCAAGATTAATGGCAGTGGTTGTTTTTCCAACGCCGCCTTTTTGATTTGCAACGGTAATTATTTTTCCCATGATATCGGGGTTTTTAAGTTCTTTTTACTTGTTTCACGAGTGTTTCACACGTTTAGCGAAAGTACGTCGCTTTATCTCCAAGAACATTTTTTTTCTGAATGAAGTTTTACACACGACCTTTGTGCATACAGTGTTAATAGCCGTGAATAACTTTTTTTAATTCGCATGAAATTAGAAAGTTAGGTTAGGAGAGTTTAGCATCGTTTAACTAAAACCAAAAAAATGATAGAAATTCAAGAGAGCGCAGAGTGGCTTAGCAAAAGAGGGGTAGGGCAGGTAGATGTGGGGATTGTTTTAGGGACTGGTCTGCACGGACTGGCTAGCAAGATAACCGCGCTGAAGGAATTTAGCTACAGCATGATTCCGAACTTCCCCATTGCGACTGTTGAATTTCATTTTGGGAAATTGATTTATGGTGAATTGAATGGAAAGAAGGTTCTCGCCTGCGTTGGACGATTTCACCATTACGAGGGGTATTCGATGGATGAAGTGGTATTGCCCGTTCGTGTTATGAAATTACTTGGAGCGAAGGCTATCCTACTCTCCAATGCCGCCGGAGCTTTGAATCCTGATTTTGCTTTAGGCTCTCTCATGCTCATAGAAGATCATATTAATCTCCAAACCGAGAATCCACTTCGCGGACCGAATCACGATGAACTAGGAGTTCGCTTTCCGGACATGCTTGAACCTTATAATAAGAGTCTAAACGGATTATTGAAAGACATTGCCAAAGAAAGGAGTATTACACTGAATGAAGGAGTCTACGTTTCTGTCCCGGGCCCAAATCTCGAGACCCGCGCGGAATATCGCTTTCTTCGCAGCATTGGCGCCGATGCGGTGGGTATGAGCACAGTCCCGGAAGTTATTGCGTGCGTTCACATGGGTGTTCCGTGTTGTGCGATAAGCATACTAACCGATGCCTGTGACCCCGCTCGTTTGAAGAAAACCAGTATTCAGGAAATTATTGCCATAGCGGAAAGCAATGAAGGATATTTAACTGATTTGTATTCAGAGCTAGTGGCTCGTATATAGTTTTCAATAATTCCTCGTTTTTTTTCACACAACAAGTAGTGTTTCACTTGGCTTTGTCGTATTTTCACATTTGAAATTTTGAAAACCAATTAATCTTTATGAAAAAACTCTACGTTTTAGCTCTAGCGATAGCAACTTTTGCTTCCGCATCTGCACAGACCTTCACAGCAGGAACGCTGCCAGGTTCATACTTTAGTGGTGGTGTGCGAGGCGTTTGGGACATGAACAACGACGGTCTTAACGACATCGTAGTTATGGACCAAAGTAAAACACTTCGAATCTTATATCAACAAGCCAATGGCTCGTTTACTCAAGTGAACGTAGGTACTCAGTTGGGTTCTTCACAATGGGGAATGACAGTTGCAGATATCGATAACGATGGATTTGGAGACGTGATTTCTGGTGGTGCTTACGATGATTTGCGTGTTTATAAAATAGATGCTAACGGAGCTGCCGTAGTAACAGACTTGCCAGTGAGTATTTATACTCAGGCCGTGGCATTAGGTGACATGGACAACGACGGATGGTTAGATTTCTTCGCTTGTCACGACGATGGTCCTTCTCACATGTGGAGAAACGACGGCGCTGGAAATATGGTTCATAAAAGCACCATTATGACAGATGCTGCTGGAAACACAGTTTTGGATTACAATCTATACCCTGGTAACTATCCAGGAACGAACGATCCATTAATGTCTGGTAACTACGGAAACGAGTTTTCTGACTTTGATCGTGATGGTGACCTTGACTTGTTGGTAGCGAAATGCCGTCAATCTTCAAACGATCCTTTAGATAAGCGTCGTACGAACTTGCTTTTCGTGAATGACGGAAATAATGTTTTTAATGAAGATGCTGATGCTCGCGGATTGGTAAACCTTCAACAAACTTGGACTGCGACGTTCGGCGACATTGATAATGATGGCGACTTCGATTGTATGATGACTACGCACAGTAGCACTTTAAAAATATACGAGAACAACGGTCTTGGTTACTTCACAGACATTACTCCGGGTTCAGGATTGCAAAACGTTTCTGGATTCTTCATGCAAGGTCAAATGACTGACTTTGACAACGACGGATTCATTGATGTTATTTACTCAGGTGGAGCTTTCGGATACTACCGCAACAACGGAGATCACACATTTTCATCAATGACAACAGCTTTCAACAACCCACAGACCATGCATGGTTTCGGATTGGGTGATTTGAACAACGATGGATTCGTTGATGTATACGCTGGTTATGGCAGCGGATATGTTTCGCCAAGTAACGTTGCAGACCGACTTCAAATTAACGGTGGAAATAACAACCATTGGATAGGTTTCCATTTGGAAGGTGTAATGTCTAATACGAACGCAGTAGGAGCAATTGTTGAAATTCACGGTGCTTGGGGAACCCAAGTGCGTGAGGTTCGTTCAGGAGTGAGCTACGGTATTACCAACTCGAACATCTTAAATTTCGGTATCGGTTCTGAAACTTCTATCGACTACGCTGTTATTCACTGGCCTGCTGGAGGAACTACAGTTATCCCAAATCCTGGAATCGATCAATACCACAGCTTCATTGAAGTGGATTGTACTGCTCCAGTTGCTTCAATTATTGCTGGAGGTAACACACAATTGTGCGTAGGTCAGACAGTAGATTTAACAGCTTCTGTAACTGGGAATAGCTTCATTTGGAGTAACGGTGCTACTACAAACACCATCACTGTTAGTGAGCCAGGTTTGTACACTGCAATTGCATACGATGCAAGCGGATGTGCTGGTAACTCTAACGTAATTACTGTTGCTGTTAATTCAGATGTCCAAACGCCAACTGTTACGGTTGCAGGAGCTCTTGATTTCTGCGAAGGAACCTCAGTTCAATTGACAGCTTCTGAAGGTCTTAGTTACTTGTGGAGCAACGGAGAAGAAACTCAAACAATCAATGCTGCTTTACCAGGAGAATATACCGTTCAAGTTGAAGGTGGTTGCGGAATGGCAATGTCTGCTGCAACAACAGTTGTAGTATACGACGCTCCTGCTGCTCCAACTGCAGTTGACGTAACAATCGGTGCTGCTGGTGTAACAGCGGATCTAACAGCTACAGGAACAAATATTCAGTGGTACGACGTTGCAACAGGCGGTTCTCCAATCGCAACGGGTTCAACATTTACTACTCCAACAATCACAGCTTCTCCAACTTCTTATTGGGTTGAAGATGTTGCAACTTTCGGCGGAGCTGCTGGCAACGGTGGTAAAGTGACTAACGATGCTGGTGCATACTTTGCAAATACCCCAACTAACTTCAACAAGTTCGATGCATTGGAAGATGTAATATTGGATAGTGTTTTTGTTTATTCTAATGCTGCAGGTGACCGCACCATCGAAGTAGTAGATGCTAACTTAACGGTTATCGCATCTGCAACAGTTACTATTCCGAATGACTCTGTTTATGTTCCTTTGAACTTCTTCATTCCAGCCGGAAACGGATACGGTTTAAGAACATCAACAGGTAACCCCGGTTTGTGGAGAGATCGTGACATCACTGTTGCTTCTCCATACGATTACCCATATGATGTAAACGGATTAATCAGTATTACGGGTACTACAGTTACCAACGGTAACCAAAACCAAGACGGTGACAACTATTACTATTTCTTCTACAAATGGCATGCACACACTCCTTCTTTCGATTGTCCAAGTCCAAGAGAAGAAGTTGTTATCTCAATTGTTGGTGTTGAAGAGTTAGAGACTATTTCTAACGTGGTTGTATTCCCAAATCCTGCTACGGACCATGTAACTGTTCGTTTGAACAGCGCAAATAGCGGTGCAATGAATGTGAACTTAATTGATGCGGTAGGTAAAATGGTTCAAGTGAATCAAATTACTGTAAGCACAGGAACTCAAAACATAGAGCTAAACCTGAACGGTATTGCTCCAGGTATCTATGAATTGCAAA
>CAMCUG010000128.1 GCA_945878835.1 Chryseobacterium gleum
CATCTGCGACTCCGCATTCTTCACGTGAACGAACATCGCACATCGCAGACAATTCGGTTTGCTCGTTGCGTTGAACCATTTCTGCATGACGCTTACCAATATGTCCTGCACCAATTACAGCAAATTTAATTTTATTCATAGGGCTTAATCAGATGCAAAAGTACGGACAACGCGGTAAATTAATCCCTTGGCGATTGGTTCGATATGATAAAGCCTAGGTTGAAAATTATGCTCCAAGGTTTTTCTTTTTGCTCGTAATAATTAGCCGACAAACTTACCGGACCAATTGGGGAATGATAAACCAATGTGCCGCTGCCAACACCATAGGTTCTGTATATATCTGACGATGGAACAGCTGATGCCTGAAATGGCTGATAAGCATATACATCAGCTCGAATGTCAACATTTTTAGTGAGGTGAAGAACTGGAGAAATTCCGACAGTGAAAAACGAAGTTGCTCTATAAACAGGCAAATAAAATGTTCTGAATTCCGGAAAGAAACTTGGTGTCGGACTCATAATAGAGGTCGCAGTTGCATTCTGAAAATCTTCTTGATCAGACCACAGCACCTCTGCTTTTATTCCAAAAGAAAAGCGGGGCTGATCAACCACATAATTCTCATAATACACCCGCATTTGCATCCATGCATGTCCATTCTTGAGGGTATCTCTGTTTGAACTTGTGCTCCCTGGAATAGTATATTCATTTCCAATTACCCCCTTGCCAACAACTTTTATCAGAGATCCTGATGATGCATATTGAAGACGATTCAACGTACTGCGCACATAATTGAACCTCGCCATTTTCGCGTTGAATTCAGTGACATCAGCGGTATCAATACTCAAGAAATTCTTAGTTTGATAATAACTATCGTTTTGGCGGGTATAAATCGCATCTATTTTAAACTTAGCTTTCCTTCCCGCAGGTAAAATCCAACTCGCTTCGCCAAACCGTTCGTTCAATAAAACATACGACGGTTTCACGTCTTCAAAAAAGGTTGTCAAACTCTTGTAATAATCCCAACGATTCTGAGTGAACGAGACTTCATAGGCGACGGGCAAATTGAACAACATGATCTTCGAACGAGCCTTGGCTTGAACCGAGCCATAATACCTTCCGAAGTAACTGTTGGCCTCAAGAACGGTGTTCACTCTTCCAAATAAATTATATCGCAATCCAACAAAACCCGTATTGATTGAACGCGAACTAAAGTTCCCTCCGAATGAGACCATAAAATCTTTCTCTCGCTGAACGCTAAGATCCAAAACATACTTCCCAGTTTCCGGTTTGAAGAACATTTTCGGATAGACCGATTTTATGCTTCCGTCTGCCAGTAACCTGAAATAAGTCCGCTGCAAATCACTCAATGGAATAGCATTTTCTTTCCTTCCTAAAAGTTCACGAACGTATTGTGTTTGTCCTTTAGGCAAACCAACTAATCTCACCTCATCCACCACCAAGGGAGCACACTTCGAAAAAAACTTTTTTCGTTTGTTTTGAAGTTCTTTTGACGAAACTTCACGTTCAATGAGTCTCTGTATTTGCGGAAGAAATCGTAACGTTGAAACATATCCTGAATCTATTGCAGCAATAGAATTCGAAAACTCAAAGGTACCTGTGCTGCTGGTGTTGGGTTGAACAATAAAGACTTCTTCGCATGGAATAAAGACCTCCTTCTGAGAAACAATCATAGCCTCCAATTGAGACATCAGATTATTCTCTTTCGGATCGGCAGGAATACCTGAAACATTACAGCCTAAAATTACATCAGGATGAAAATCGCGATACATAACATCCATCGGGAAGTTGTTGTAAATTCCTCCATCATAAAGCAACAGCCCATCTATTCTTCGCGGAGGCATGTAAAATGGATATGTGCAAGAGGCACGAACCGCTTCATTCAAAGAACCCCTCTTGAAAATTACTTCCTGCTTGTTTTTCACGTCGGCCGCAACACATCGAAACGGAACAAACAAACTATCAAAATTTTGTTTTGCAGCTTCGCTGGCTGCACTCAACAACTTCATATGGACCCAATCCATAAGAGCCGGATTAATTAAATTGGTTGGAAGTGTGTTCGAAATGTTATCGCCACCAGAATACTTCAAACTAACCATAGCTGCAGTGGGTTCCGATTTCAAATAATAAAACTGCATGTCCTGAGGAAGCTCTTGCCCTTCGGATAACAAACCAAATTCTGGTGTTCTACACAAAGAGTCCATTTGTCGAGCTGAGTAACCGGCAGCATAAAAAGAGGCGATGACAGCACCCATGCTTGTCCCGCAGATATAATCAATAGGAACATTGTTCTCTTCCAACGCACGAAGGAATCCTATATGCGCCATAGCAGTGGCTCCACCACCACTAAGAACAACACCCACACGCTGTGCGTTTGTCCTATGCACCTGCACAAAGACAAACAAAAACAACAACGCCAGACGCAATTTCATCATGGTGCAAAATTGCATCTACTTTTCCATTCATTGACTATTAAAACATAATAAATTAAACAACATTTGTTTCCCAACTGATTTAAGAATAGCGATGTACTTTTGCAGTATGAAATCGATCCGAAATAAACGCAGATTGTTAGGAGTACTTTACCTTATGGCAGCCTACCTCGTTTTTCAATTGGTTTGGTGGGGATGGCAATTGTACAAGCTACAATTTGCCTATTTACAGCAACTCAAATCAGAAGGAGCCACTCTTCCAGAAAATGCGCTTCGAAATAAAATTTTTATGATTGTAGGTGAAGGAGGCGTTTTTCTTCTGCTTTTATTCTTGGGAATTTGGTGGATTAAAAAAAACGTCTGGCAAGATTTAAAACGCGCTCAAAAAGAAAAGAATTTTTTACTCGCAGTGACTCATGAATTAAAAACACCTATTGCTGCTATTCGCTTGAATTCGCAAACACTCAAAAACCGTAAACTATCGGAAGAACAATCGCAAGATTTGTGCACAGACATTATTACCGAATCGAACCGCCTCGAAACCTTGGTGAACAACATTTTGCTCGCTACACAATTCGAACAAAACACCATCCTCGGAAATTGGCAAAAAACAGATTTATCCGCACTCGTTGAAGCGCAAATAAAGCGATTCCAACAGCTCTTCCCTGAGCGCACGGTAAACTCAAACATTCATTCGAATATTTTTTTGCAAGCGGAAGAGAACATGCTTGTGAGCTTACTTTTCAACCTTCTCGAAAACGCTAATAAATATTCACCCGTTTCTGAACCCATTTCAGTTTTATTAAAAGGAAGTGAGCACATTGTTCTATTGGAGATTTCAGATTTCGGAATAGGTATTCCTGATGAAGAAAGAAAATCAATTTTCGAAAAATTTCATCGCGTTGGAAACGAAGAAACTCGTTCACAAAAAGGCACTGGATTAGGACTTTATATCGTGAAAGAAATTTGCAAAGCACATAAAGCAGAAATAACCATTAGCGACAATACCCCTCTAGGAAGTCGCTTTCAAATTACGTTTTCAAAATGACAAAAAAAGTTGGACTCATAATTTTAGACGGATGGGGCATTGGAAAGAACGATCTCTCGAATGCTATACTTAGCGCGCAAACTCCTTTCACACATCACCTAAATAATACAGCAGCTCACGCGACCTTGCGCACAGACGGAGAGTTCGTTGGTCTTCCGGAAGGACAGATGGGGAATAGTGAAGTGGGACACATGAACATTGGAGCTGGGAGAGTTGTGTACCAAGACTTAGTAAAAATTCACTTGAGCATTCGCAACAATGAGTTGCATAAAAATGAAGTGCTCTTAGCTGCCCTTCAACATGCAAAAAAAGAAAATAAAAACGTGCATTTCATCGGTCTCGTTTCAGATGGAGGAGTGCATTCACACATCAATCATTTGAAAGCACTTGTCGATATTTGTGAAGAGCAAGAGCTTTCGAAAGTGTTCATTCATGCCATTACAGATGGAAGAGATTGCGACCCTAAAAGCGGTGAAGGATTTATTGAAGATTTAGAAAACCACTTGGACGGAACACAAACTAAAATTGCCAGTGTGGTTGGAAGGTACTTCGCCATGGACCGAGACAAACGCTGGGAGCGAGTTCAGAAAGCGTATGACCTGTTTACAAGCGGATCGGAAAACAAAAGCCCCTCTGCATCATTAGCCGTTGCGCAATCTTACGTGAATGGCGTTACCGATGAGTTTATTGAACCTATTCAAATTGAAGGAAATTACCAAGGCATTGAAGAAGGAGATGTGGTTATCTGTTTCAACTTTAGAACAGATCGTTGTCGTGAAATTACCATGGCTCTTCACCAACAAGATTTTCCAGAATTTGGGATGAAAAAGATGCCGTTGTATTACGTGACCATTACACGCTACGACGATTCGTTTCAAAACGTGCATATTCTTTTCGAAAAAGATAACCTCATGCACACCCTTGGAGAAACATTGTCTTCCGCAAATAAAACGCAGCTCCGCATTGCAGAAACTGAAAAATATCCGCATGTAACTTTCTTTTTTAATGGTGGAAGAGAAGAGCCGTTTGAAGGAGAAAGCCGACTTATGGTTCCTTCACCGAAGGTGGCAACTTACGACCTTCAACCCGAAATGAGTGCAAAAGAAATTGCTTCCTCTTGCATTCAATTTCTTCAAGAAAAAACACCTGATTTTTTCTGTTTGAATTTCGCTAATCCAGATATGGTTGGACACACCGGCGTTTACGAAGCTATAGTGAAAGCCATTGAAACAACAGATGCTTGCTTGAAGCAAGTTGCTGAAACAGCTATTCAATTGGGATATTCATTAATCGTTATTGCCGATCACGGCAACGCAGATTGCGCGGTAAACGAAGACGGTTCTCCGAATACCGCACACACCACGAATCCCGTTCCCGTGTGGATTGTAGACAAAGAAATCACAAAAGTGAACAACGGGAAATTGGCAGATGTTGCACCAACAGTCCTCACACTTTTGGGAATAGAAAAACCCCAAACAATGTCTGGGGTTTCGCTGATTTAATATTCTTTTACCAATTAGAGCTTCTTGTGCATCACGTGCACATATCCTTCTCTGCTAATT
>CAMCUG010000129.1 GCA_945878835.1 Chryseobacterium gleum
ATGGCGTTGTTCTTCGATTTGCAAACGGCAGTGTTCGCAACGGCAATAGTACACTTCTTGAACAATGTTTTCAAGTTGACTTTAGTTGGAAGATATGCGCATTGGAAAACTGTGATTCAATTTGGAATTCCTTCGGCCGTTGGTGCATTTCTTGGCGCTGAAGCGCTAAATTATCTTGCGCAATTGCAGCAACCTGTGCATCTTCAATTTTGGCATACTGACACCGAAACCACATTGCTTGGGGTAGTCATGGGTTTAGTACTTATTCTTCTTGCCGGAATGGAATACTCGAATGCCTTAGTTCGTGTGAACAAAGCTCCGCGCATATTATGGATTGGCGGGGTCTTCAGTGGATTCTTCGGCGGGTTAAGCGGACAGCAGGGAGCTATTCGCAGTGCGTTCCTCATGAATCATTTCGAAGACAAACAAATCTTCATTGGGACGCGTGCAGCCTTGGCTTTCATTGTAGACGCTGTGAGAATTTTTACCTACGCAGCTTCCTTCCAGTTATTCCTTCAACATGAAATATATTTACCCATGGCACTAGCACTGTTGGGTGGAATGAGCGGGGCATTGATTGGAAATAAATTCCTGAAGAAAACAAGTATCGAATGGATTCGAAAAACAGTTATGGTATTCCTATTCGTGATGGGAACACTCATGATTGCCGGATTGGTCTAACTTTATTCGAAGCGCATGTGCTTCACCGAATCTCCTGAATCGCGCAATTCATTCAACGCTTGAATGCCAATTGAAAGTTGAAGCGCCACGTAATTCACGGTAACACTTTCATCGCTTTTAGAAGTCTTCACTCCTTCCGGAACCATGGGATTGTCAGAGACCAACAACAATGCTCCGCGCGGAATCTTATTCGCGAAACCAACTGTGAACAGCGTTGCTGTTTCCATATCAATGGCGGTCGATTTAATATCGGTCAGATACTGTTTGAATTTCTCATCATGCTCCCAAACTCTTCTGTTCGTGCTATATACAGTGCCTGTCCAGTAGTCGCATTCGTGTGTGCGAATTGCCGCGGAAACAGCCATTTGCAATCGGAACGAAGGAAGTGCCGGCACCTCAGGAGGCATGTATTCATTGCTGGTTCCTTCTCCGCGAATGGCAGCAATAGGAAGAATAAGATCGCCTATGCGCGTTTTTTTCAATCCGCCACATTTACCTAAAAACAAAACGGCTTTCGGATGAATGGCAGAAAGCAAATCCATGATGGTGGCGCACATAGCGCTTCCCATTCCGAAGTTTATGACGGTAATGTTATTCGCGGTAACGGTTTGCATGGGCTTGTCTTCACCAATAACCAGAGCGTTATTTTCTTTCGAAAAAATATCGAGGTACTTATGGAAGTTCACGAGTATAATGTACTCGCCAAATCCTTCAAGTGGTGTTCCCGTATATCGCGGAAGCCAGTCTTTTACTATTTCTTCTTTTGTAACCATTGAATTAAAGATAGATTAAAAACATGTAGAGACAACAAACGCCCGATGACCGGGCGTTTGAATATTTTTAAAGTTGAATGAAATTATCCGTTTAACATAACTGGCATAACCAACATTAAGATATCTTCGTTTTCGAACGACTTCTCTACTTCGGTAATGATACCAGCTCTATTTGGAGCGCTCATTTCAACATGCACGTTATTCGCATCGAGGTTATTCAACATGTCTTGCAAGAAGCGCGAGTTGAATCCGATTTCCATGTTGTCTCCAACGAACGTACAAGCCAATTGCTCGTGTGCTTCGTTCGCGAAGTCTAAATCTTCCGCAGACAATTGAATTTCACTTCCAGTTAATTTCAAACGCACTTGATTCGTAGAGCGGTTCGCGAAGATGCTTACACGCTTGATAGAATTCAAGAAATCTAAACGATCGATGGTTAATTTGAATGGATTCTCTTTTGGAATAACCGCTTCGTAGTTAGGATATTTCCCTTCAATTAAACGACACATCAATGTTACGTTATCGAACGTGAACATGGCGTTGTTCTCGGTGTATTGCATGTTCACTTCAGACTTCAAAGAAGAAAGCGCACCTTTCAACAAGTTCAATGGCTTGCGAGGAACAATGAATGCTGCCGACTCTCCGCCAATGTCTGAACGCGTCATGCGAACTAACTTGTGTGCATCTGTTGCAACGAAGCGAACGCTTTCGGGTTCAATTTCGAAGAACACACCTGACATAATAGGACGCATATCGTCGTTACCTGCAGCGAAGATGGTTTTAGAGATGGCTCTGTTCAACACATCGGCACCAATTAACAAAGCTTTTGAAGCTCCCATTGCTGGTGCCTTTGGAAACTCGTCGCCATTTTGTCCGGTTAGTTTGTACTTACCGTTATCGCTTGTGATTTCAATTCCGAAAGTTTTTCCGTCAACATCGAATGTCAATGGTTGATCCGGAAGACTCTTTAAAATATCTAATAATAGTTTTGCTGGAACTGCAATCATTCCTTCCTCTTTGCATTGAATAGCCATGCGCGTATTCATGCTTGTTTCCAAGTCAGAAGCTGAAAGCGTAAGCTCGTCTTGTTTCATTTCGAACAAGAAGTTATCGAGGATTGGAAGGGTATTGTTCGAGTTCAATACGCCATTTAACAATTGTAATTGTTTTAAAAGGCCGAGGGAGTTGACAATGAATTTCATGTGTTGTCTTTATCTAGTTTACGCGACAAATATAAAGCAGTCCGTTTCGAAATAAATTAGGGGTTGAAGATGAACTTATTCACTATTCGAATCTGATAAGGTCGGCTTTTGATCTTTTTCTTGAATTGTTTCCAACCAAAACGGATCTTCGTCGCTGAGCTCTGGCTCAACTTCATGTTGGTATACCGGCTCTGGCGGACCTTGTTTCCGGAAATACCACGCTAGCATAATTCCGCATATGAATCCGCTAATGTGTCCTTCCCACGAAACTTGTTGTTCGATGGGAAACATATACCAGACGGTGTATCCGTAGACAAATCCGACAGCCATGGAGATGCGCTTCGTGTTTAGATTCTTTCGAAATATTCCACTAAAGAAAAGAAAAGCGAATTCGGCATAGATGAGCACGCTTGCTCCGACGTGCACGTTGTCTCTTCCAATTACAAAAAGAAGTATTGGAGAAAACACCCACATGACAAGGAAGACCGATATGGCTATTTCGTAATAGAAAAAAAACAAAGTGATTGTTAGAATGAAGAAGGCTAGAACGTTGTTCCACAGGTGTTCGGGTGAAGCGTGCACGAAGAGCATAGTTGGCATATGTAGAAGACCTTTCAGGGTTCGCGGTTCAACGCCGAAGTCTGTCAGTGACACATTTATGTATCGTGAACCGTAAAACGAAATGACAAATAGAAGTACGAAAATGGAAGACCACAAGAGTGCGTCTAAAAGTTTTGTTCGGTCTGGTAATAAAATCATGGGTTCAAATTAACAACAGCTATTCCAAAACGAAGATTCATGAATAATAGAGACAAGCTGTCAGTCTGTTTTCCACTTACTAAAAATTCAGTGTGAATAAAGACTTAAAACGGCCGTGCAAAAATGTAAAGCATAAAATAGATTTGGCCTTGTTAATTACATACCCAACATGAGTCAATCTGATATTCACGCTTTGATAAAATTGCTCGATGATCCGGACGAAGTAGTCTTTGATACGGTTCGCGAAGCTATTACTGAGAAGGGCGAAGCTGTGTTGCATACGTTAGAAGATCATTTCATTATTGGAAGTGGCGATCAGCTTGCGCTTCAGCGTTTATCAGAGATTATTGCGAACATTCAATACAAGACTACTTATTCGGCGATTAAAGATTGGCAGTTGGGTGAGCAGGATTTGTTGGAGGGAATGTTAATCTTGAACAAGTATTATCAGCGTAATGTTCCGAGTGAAGAGATTACTTATTTGTTCTCGAGATTGCGTCAGGATATTTGGTTGGAATTGAACGACCGCTTAACCGCATTAGAAACGGTTAATGTTTTGAATCATATCATATTTAAGCTTTGCGGATACACGAGTGTCTCTGGCGAAATTCAGAATGCTCCGCATTCGCTGTTCGATGTGTTGAATACGAAGACGGGAACATCGTTAGGCATTGGCACGTTGTATTTGTTGTTGGCTCGCAGTTTAGACTTACCTATTTACGGTGTGAATTTACCGGGGCATTTCTTGTTGTGTTATGTTGAACAAATGCCCGAGTGGTTGTTACCTGAAGGCGAAACCGACACGGAAGAAATTTTGTTTTATATCAATCCAGCTGCAGGCGGATCCATCTTAGACCGCGAAGAGATCGAGCAGTTTATCACCAGTCAACATTTACCCTTGGATCAACGCTTCTTCGATCCATGTTCCAACGCCGATGTTGTTACACGCAACATTAACGCGCTCAGTCATCATTACATTTCTCAGAATAATGCCGATAAGGTTAGGGAGTTGCAGGTGTTGTTGAGTGTGCTTCTTGAAATTGAATAGGAACTTCGTTACTCTTTTATGCTAATTACTGGAGTAGGAATTACGAAGTAGGCATTACGCAGTAGGAATTACGTAGTAGGAATAAAACCGAAGGTTTTCCAACAACGAAGTTCAAAGATAAAACTCTTTGGCAAAACAAGAGTATTCAGAGGTCCGAGTCCCATCTTCATTCATGAGGACAAGAGCAGTCTCTTCCAACGGCAGTTCAATTCGATAAAATTCTAAGATGAAACGAATGGCGGGTTTGTCGGAGCGAGAAAAGACTTCGCATTTCTTTACCAAGAAAAAATTCGACAATCCACTTTCTCGTTTCCATTCGTCGAAGACTTCAACAGGGATAATCACGCTCACCCTTCCAGTTAACTTATGTGAACGTTCCCAAAAGCGTTTCACCCAATCGTTCACAGCATGACGCGCAGCATTGCGCGCTTCGTCGGGTGCTTGCAAACTGTTTTGAAAAAAAGGTGGATTCGAAACAATGCGATCGAATTTCACTGGTGCCTGAAGCTTGAAAAAATCTATCTCGTCGGCTATCAACAACGGTGCGAAAACCGAGTTGCTGAAATTCTGCTGCGCTTCTTCAACCGAAGGAGC
>CAMCUG010000130.1 GCA_945878835.1 Chryseobacterium gleum
GTCAATAACCGGATTTACATTGGGACACGCTTTTGCTGCATTCGCAGTAATGTTTAATTACCCCATGATTCCATTGAAGTGGGTTGAATTTGCAATTCCTTTGACAATTGTTGCTCGTGGAATTCAACGTTTGATTTCTCCGACGGAAAATGCAACACTGCCTTGGAAAACGATTCTGGTTATTGCGCTCTTTGGGTTTATTCATGGTTCGGCCATTTCAACTGAATTGAAAATGATAGTTGAGAAAGGCGAAAGCCTATTGGGTAAGTTGGTTGGATTTAACATCGGTGTTGAGTTAGGCCAACTGCTTTGCATAGGAGGAATACTCTTAATTTCAATCACGCTGAATCGCCTTTTGCGCATTCATGCGAACATGGTTACTCGAATTTTGTTAGTACCTGCAATTCTCTATGCGATTTTCTTGTCATTCATTAACTTTCCGTGAACTAAATACGAGTAAATTTGTCTAGATTCTTGAAACGGCTTTTTATCTTGCCCATTCGCTTTTATCAGGGGTTTATTTCTCCATGGTTAGGCTCGAATTGCAGGTATCAGCCAACCTGCAGCGCATATGCTACAGAGGCCATTCAAGAGTGGGGGGTTGTGAAAGGAATTTATTTAGGAGGAAAAAGAATTTTAAGTTGTCACCCTTGGGGAAAAAGCGGCTACGATCCGGTGCCGAAAAATCCGGAAATGAACGAGAAAAAATTAAAAGAGTAATATGAAAAAGTTAGGTGTGGTTTTAGGAATTGCTTTGTCATTAGGTTTAACTTCTTGTTTCGATTCTGAAACGGAAATTTTAAAACAAGCGCGCACAACACAGCAAGGAGTTCTTTCAAAGCAGAATGCATTGGTTTCAGATTTAGATAAGGAGATTGCTGCTGCTGAAAAGGAGATAGCAACGCTAACTCAAAATCCGTTGGATAGCGCAGGAATTATTCGTGTGAATGAATTGTCGGAGAGAACATCAATGATTAATACATTGAAGGACGACGTGATTAATTATAAATTGAATTTGAAAGAAATTCCAGAAGGAGCTGCCATTAAAGACGATGCGTTTTTCAAAGGATTGAAAGATGAGCAAGTTTTGAAACTGGCTAAGGAGCAAGATTCTGCTTTCAATGTTTTAAAGTCTCAAGTTGAAACTGAGCTGTTGTAATGCGCATACGTCCGAGAAGAAATAGAGCAAACTCCTCTGTTCGAGGAATGGTTCGCGAAACAAGATTGTCTCTTGAGCAATTGGTTTATCCGTTGTTTTTGTTGGAGGACAAACAAGCTGTTCATCCGATTTTGAGCATGCCTGGAATTTCCAGATTTGGTTTGGAAAAATTAATGGTTGAAGTGGACGAGTGCATGAATGCAGGTGTGACTAATTTCATTTTGTTTCCAGCTGTAGATGAGAAGCACAAAGACAAGTACGCTAGCTATTCTTTGGATGGTTCAAACTTTTATTTGACTGCAATTCGTGAATTAAAGAAGCGTTTTCCTGAAGCGATATTTATTTCGGATGTTGCTATGGATCCATACAGTTCAGACGGACATGATGGATTGGTCATTGACAACCAGATTGTAAATGACGAAACATTACCTATTCTTTCTGCAATGGCTGTTGCGCAGGCTGAAGCAGGATTCGATATCATAGGTCCAAGTGATATGATGGACGGCAGAGTGGGCGAGATTCGCGATGCATTAGATGATCACGGTTTTGTGAATGTGGGCATCATGTCATACACGGCGAAATACGCCAGTGCCTTTTACGGTCCATTCCGCGAGGCGTTGGACAGTGCTCCGAAAAGCGGAGATAAGATGACCTATCAGATGGACTACGCAAATCGCAAAGAAGCATTGCGTGAAGCCGAGTTGGATGAAGAAGAAGGTGCAGATTTTTTGATGGTTAAACCGGCGTTGTGTTATTTAGATGTGATTCGCGATTTGAGTAATTATTCTTCCTTGCCCATTGCGGCCTATAACGTAAGTGGCGAGTATGCCATGTTGAAGGCAGCTGCGGAAAGAGGTTGGATAGATTACAATAAGGCCATGCCTGAAATGCTCACCAGCATAGCACGTTCTGGCGCTAGTGTTATCCTAACTTATTTCGCCAAAGAATATGCTCAAAAATTTCATTCTAAGTTTTAGTTTTCTCGTAAATATTTGTGCAATTGCGCAAAGCGATTACAAGAATGTTGAACTCAAATCGGGAAAAGGAATTTTTTCCTCCTACGAACCCTGCGAACCCAGCATCGCAATAGATCCGACCAATCCGAAGAGAATGGTTGCGGGTTCTATTTTAAATAACGTATACAAAAGTTGCGATGGTGGAATCACTTGGGATCACGATGTGTTGAAGTCTTCACATGGTGTATATGGAGATCCAACAATTATAGCTTCACCATTAGGTGATTTCTATTATTTGCATTTAGGAGATCCCGGAAATGGTGGTTACGGTAATTCTCGTTGGCTAGAGTCCATTGTTATTCAGCAATTGAAGGAAAAAAAGTTTTCATGCAAGAAGAAATGTTGGACCGACGGAATAGCCATTGGAACCAACGCCCCGAAAGATCAAGACAAACAGTGGGCAACCACATCGAAAGACGGAAGTGAAATATATGTTTCTTGGACCGAGTTTGATAAATACGACAGTAAAGAACCGAATGATCATTCGAGAATTCTTTTTTCAAAAGGAAAGAAGGGAGAAAACAGTTTTTCAAAGCCAGTAAGCATTAGTGATGTTGAAGGCGGATGTATTGATGATGACAATACTACCGAAGGTGCAGTTCCCGCAGCAGGCTTGAACAACGAAGTGTATGTAGCTTGGGCGCACCAGGAGAATATTTACTTCAACAAATCAGTGGATGGTGGAAATACTTGGATGCCTAAATCGAAAGTGGCTATGTCAATTCCAGGCGGTTGGAACCAAGAGATTCCCGGTGTTTATCGCGCTAACGGTATGCCTATTCTTTTGAGCGATCTAAGTCAAGGCCCGAACAGAGGAAATTTGTATTTGTGTTGGAGCGACGAGCGCAACGGTGACGTAGATGTTTTTGTATCCTCATCTTCAGACGGTGGTGAACATTGGACTGAAGCGGTTCGGGTGAATAACGACCAAGGCGATGCTCAGCAGTTTTTCCCTTGGATGACAGTTGATGTGGTGACTGGAAATTTATATGCGGTGTTTTACGACAGAAGAAATTATACCGATTACAATACCGATGTTTATTTAGCGTCTTCCAACGATGGCGGAAAAACCTGGACCAACGAGCGCATTAGCGAGAACCCTTTTGTAACCAATGCAAGTGTTTTCCTAGGCGACTACAACAATATTTCAGCGGTTAACGGTGTCGTTCGTCCGATATGGACGCGCATAGACAACTACAAGACTTCGGTCTGGATAGCGTTGATTCAGAAATAAAATTCAATTTAGAATTCTGCGTTCTTCGGAGTGCGAGGGAATGGAATTACATCGCGAATGTTTGTCATTCCTGTAACATACATTACCAATCTTTCGAAGCCCAATCCGAATCCGGCATGCTTACAAGTACCGAACTTGCGTGTTTCCAAATACCACCACATGCTTTCTTCCGGAATGTTGAACTGCTTGCATTTTTCAAGAAGCATGTCGTAGCGTTCTTCACGCTGACTTCCACCAATGATTTCACCAATACCAGGAACCAAAATGTCCATTGCGGCAACTGTTTTTTGGTCTTCATTCATACGCATATAAAATGCTTTAATGCCAGCAGGGTAGTTGGTTAGAATGACTGGTTTTTGAAAATGCTTTTCAACCAAAAATCTTTCATGTTCACTTTGAAGATCAATTCCCCATTCAATAGGATATTTGAATTTCTTCTTTTTGTAGTGACTTGAATTCAAGAGAATGTCTATCGCTTCAGTATAGGTGATACGCTCGAAGGTGTTGTTCGCAACGAATTCTAGACGCTCGATGAGCGGCGCGGTTTGACGCTCCTCTGTAGGTTTCTGTTTGTCTTCGGTTGCTTCGCGTTCTTGAAGGAAAAGCAAATCTTCTTTTCCGTTTTCCAAAACGTAGCGAATGCAATACTTCAAAAAGTCTTCTGCTAAATCTGCGTTAGCCGCAAGGTCGTTGAACGCCACTTCAGGCTCAATCATCCAGAACTCTGCAAGGTGTCTGCTCGTGTTGCTGTTTTCTGCACGGAAGGTTGGACCGAATGTGTAAACTTTTCCAAGTGCAAGCGCAGCCAATTCCGCTTCAAGCTGTCCGCTCACTGTAAGGTGCGTGTGCTTTCCGAAAAAGTCTTCTCCGAAATCAATTGTTCCGTCTTCCTTACGTGGTGGGTTTTCTAGGTCGAAGTTGGAAACGGTAAACATTTCTCCAGCACCTTCAGCATCGCTGCCGGTGATGATAGGCGCGTGAATGTTAAAAAATCCGTTTTGATTGAAATAATTGTGTATTGCGAAAGACAATTGATGACGAAGTCTGAACACCGCGCTGAAAGTTGAAGTGCGGAAACGCAAGTGGGCTTTTTCACGAAGGAATTCCAATGAATGTTTTTTCATTTGAATTGGGAATTCATTCGGATTGCTTTCACCTAGAACTTCAACTTTTGAAGCGGTCAATTCTATGGCTTGTCCTTTTCCTAAACTTTCAGTAAGTGTTCCATGAACGGAAATACAAGCCCCGGTGTGAATGCGTTTGCTATCTTCTTCCGAAAGAGAATCTGCATTTACAACCACTTGTAAATTCGAAATGCAGGAACCGTCGTTCAACGCAATGAATTGCTCGTTGCGAAAAGTGCGCACCCAACCGTTGAGTTGAATGGTTGTTCCTATTGGAAGAGAAGAAATTATTTCTTTGATGTTCATGGTGAAAAAATGAGTGGCAAATATACGCTACGAGATGTTATACTTGGGCTTGGTCGCTTTCAATAATTCCATCACGCATGCGAACCACAC
>CAMCUG010000131.1 GCA_945878835.1 Chryseobacterium gleum
TTTTTGGCAATCGTTTTTCCAATTTTAACTTGAAGCACAGCTGCAATTTTTGTGAAGAGTTCTGACATGCGAACGTTCTCTGCGCACAGAATGTAGCGCTCATTGGTCGGCTCTTGTTTCGCTGCGCGAATCATGACTTCCACCACGTCTAAAACAGAGACAATCCCGCTTCCACCAGCGGGCAAGGCCGGAAGGCCTCTTTCAATTCGCGCAATCATGGTTCCTGAGCTGCGGGTGCAATTGTTCGGACCGAAAATAACACCTGGATTCAGAATAGTTGCATTCAATCCTTCTTGAATGCCACGCCAAACCTCTTGTTCAGAAAGATATTTTCCATTCGAGTAGTTTGAATGATAATCGTTAAAATCGCGTGGGGTTTCCTCATCAATAATTTTTCCTTTTGAATCGCCTAAAGCAGAAATAGAACTGATGTGAATTAAGTGTTTCACATCGTTTTCAATGCACGCATTCACCACGTTTTTTGTTCCATTAATATTCACTTCCAACATACGCGTTGCGTCTTTTCTGTGATAAGAAACAATGGCTGCGCAATGAAAGACCGTGTGTATTCCTTCAGTTAAATCATACATATCGTCGGCATCTTCCACATCTCCTTTCACCCATTGAACCTGAGAAAAAAGGTTTTCCTTTCCATAAAATTGAAACAAGTTGAAGACTTCCGATTTGCCATTTTCATTTCGAAATAGAGCAGAAACAGGCATTCCTTCTTCAGCCAATCGAAGAACAAGATGACTTCCAATTAAACCTGTTGCCCCTGTTACAAAATTCATTGTGGCGAAGATATGCCGATATTTGTGTTGTGGAAGTTTCCGATCACATCAAAAGCATTTTAAAAGCCCTGCCTGAAAAGGCGGGTGTGTACCAGTTCTTCGACGAGAACGGTTCCATCTTGTATGTAGGAAAAGCGAAGGTGCTGAAGAATCGGGTGACGAGTTATTTCAACAAGAATAAATACGAGAGCATCAAGACCAAATTAATGGTCAAGAAAATTCGCGACATCAAGTATTCGGTTGTTGAAACTGAATCGGACGCGTTGTTGTTGGAAGACTCACTCATTAAAAAATTCAAGCCGCGTTACAACATTTTATTGAAGGACGATAAGTCTTATTCGAGCATTGTCATTAAGAACGAACCCTTTCCGCGTGTGCAGAGTACACGTCAAATTTTAAACGACGGTTCCACTTATTTCGGTCCATACACTTCCGGAAAATCGTTGTATTCTATCCTCGATTTAATCAAAGAATTGTATCCTCTTCGCACCTGCACGCTGAATCTATCAAAGGCGAATATTCAAGCGAAAAAGTTCAAGGTGTGTTTGGAATTTCATTTGGGAAATTGTTTGGGTCCTTGTGTGGGTAAGCAACGTGAAGAAGACTATCAGCAAGGGGTTCAGCACATTAAGCGAATTATTAAAGGGGAATATTTAGAGGCGGTGAAGAACCTGAAAAAGGACATGCTTCAATTGGCATCTGATCAAAAATTCGAACAGGCGCAGCAGTTGAAAGAGCGTATTCAAACCTTGGAAAATTTCCAGGCGAAGTCTACCATTGTGAATACAGACATTGACAATGTGGAAGTCTTTTCCATTGCCTCTGACGCGCAAAGCATTTACGCGAATTACATGCACGTTATGCGCGGAAGCATAGTGCACGTGTATACTGCAGAGGTGGTTCGACAACTCGACGAGACCGATGAGGAAGTGCTGGCTTTCGTTATTCGTTCGTTCCGCGAACGCATGAAGAGTCAAGCGAAGTCTGCGCTCATTCCCTTCGACATACATGAAAAAATTCCAGGATTGGAGCTCCATGTTCCGCAGCGAGGTGATAAAAAAAAGTTAGTAGAACTTTCTTTAAAAAACGCGAATCACTTCTTGTTGGAAGCACGCAAGCGAGCGGCTTTCCTTGATCCCGAGCGGAACACACAGCGTATTTTGGAAACTATGAAAAAAGATTTGCGCCTTCCTGAATTACCCGTGCACATAGAGTGTTTCGACAACTCGAACATTCAAGGAACGAATCCAGTAAGTGCGTGTGTGGTGTTCAAAAACGCAAAGCCGAGCAAGTCTGATTACCGCATCTTCAACATACAATCTGTTGTTGGTCCTGATGACTTTGCTTCTATGCGTGAAGCCGTTTACAGAAGGTATGCGCGATTGATTCAAGAGGAGCAGCCGTTGCCGCAGCTTTTGATTATTGATGGTGGAAAGGGACAGCTCTCTTCGGCTATGGAATCTTTGGATCTGCTTGGTCTACGTGGAAAGATTGCTGTGATTGGAATTGCCAAACGCTTGGAAGAAATCTTCTTTCCGGGCGACAGCATTCCCATTTATTTAGACAAGCGAAGTGAAAGCTTAAAGATCATTCAGCACTTGCGAAATGAAGCGCACAGGTATGGATTGAGCAAACACAGACAGCGCCGCAGCAAGGGCGCCATTCATTCCGAATTGGAAACCATTGCGGGTGTTGGAGGGAAGACCATTGAAAAATTACTTCAACATTTTTCATCTGTTTCAAGAATTAAACTGGCTACGCAAAAAGAAATTGAACAAGTGGTAGGGGAAAAAATAGCTGAAAAAATAAAGAATTATTTCGCCAAGGCGCAGTAGATAGTTTAGTTTTGATTGTTGAAATTTTACGCTGAAAAATGCGTTAACTCGTACCTATGGAAAACACGCCCGAACAGGAAAAGAAATACACTAAGGTCCTTTGGTGGCTAGGAATGTCGCCATGGATTTTTTTCATGCTTGTGCTCGGAGCGGTGCTATTGAGTGGCCTTCCAAACATTGAATTATTGGCGAATCCAAAAATTGGACTGGCCTCTCAGATATACGCTTCAGACGGAACAACCATTGGTTCGTTCTACAAGGAAAATCGCTCAGACATTACCTATCAAGAAATTCCTCCGCATGTTATTGATGCGCTCTTAGCCACTGAGGACGTGCGTTTCAAGCAACACAGCGGAATTGATGTGCGTAGTTTAATTCGTGCTGCGGTATCGTTAGGAGCAGACGGAGGTGGAAGTACGATTACGCAACAGCTTGCGAAATTGCAATTCACACGTGACTTCGAAGACGTAACCATCTTTACGCGTATTGGTCAGAAATTACAAGAGTGGGTCATTGCTCTTCGCCTTGAACGCGTGTATACGAAAGAAGAAATTCTGACTATGTATTTGAATCAATACGACTTCTTGAATCAGGCGGTTGGATTGAAGAGTGCGGCGAATATCTACTTCTCTACATCGCCCGATTCGCTTACGATTCCTCAAGGCGCTATGTTGGTAGGTATGTTGAAGAATTCTTCGTTATTCAATCCAATTAAACGCGATTCGTTGGTTACAAAAAGACGTGAAGTGGTTATGTCTCAAATGGTGAAATACGGAAAACTATCGGAAGCCGATTATGAAAAATATCGTGCAGAAACTTTGGGGTTAAAATATGCGCGTGTCTCTCACGATGAAGGACAAGCGCCGTATTTCCGCGAAGCGGTTCGACATAAACTCACAGAAATTTTAGAGACACGCGATGCCAACGGTGATTTGAAATACAAGAAGGGCGACGGCACTGCTTTCAACATATACGAAGACGGATTGAAGGTATATACCACCTTGGATAAAAACATGCAGATACACGCGGAAGCCGCCGTGGAAGAGCATTTGAGCAAGGAGCTTCAACCGGCGTTTACGAGAAACGTAAGACAACGTCCAAAAGATAAATATCCGTTCTATTCGGGTATCACAGCCGGAGACAAAGCGGCCATCATGAACAAAGCGATTATCACAAGTGATCGCTATAAAAAACTTTCGGGTAAGATGTGTCCAGATTGTGGACGACCGGCCTCTTACATCGAAACCAAGGACGGTCATTTTCATTGCAAAGAAGACGCGGGCGGTTGCGGACATACTTGGAACATGCGTTCAGAGGAAGATGTACTTGCTGAATTCAATAAGCCAGTGCGCATGACGATATACAAACATAGGGGTTACCGAGATACCACAATGACTCCGTATGACAGCATTGTTTATCACAAAACCATTCTGCACGCAAGTCTTATGTCTGTAGATCCGCGCAACGGATTCGTAAAAGCTTGGGTGGGAGGAATCGATTATAAGTACTTCAAATACGACAATGTTTTTCTTTCGAAGCGTCAGGTGGGTTCAACCTTTAAACCCTTTATTTACGCCATGGCTATGCGCATGGGAATGAAGCCTTGCGATCAGATTACAGGAGCTGGATGTATTGATTTACCTAACGGAACGCGCTGGTGTCCGAAGGGCGGAGCAGGTGGAACGTACACCATGGCGAAGGCCTTGGCGGGATCGGTGAACTCGATAGCGGCTACGCTCATTGCGCGTTTCGGACCTGAGCCTGTGATTGCAATGATGCGTCACATGGGCGTGAAGAGTTACATACCTATGGCCTATTCGATAGCGCTGGGGGCTTGCGAACTTTCCGTATTTGAATTGGTTGGAGCCCAAGCATCGCTTGTGAATCACGGCTTGTACATAGAGCCCACCTTCATTATGCGTGTGGAAGACAAGAACGGCAATTTAATTTACGAAGCAGATCCGGTTATTGACCAAGCGTTGGAACCAGGTATTGCCTATGAGACAGTGAAGTTGATGAAAGGGGTGTGTGATTTCGGAACGGCAGCGCGTATTCGTTCCAATCCGAAGTATGGAAAGATTCCTTATCCGCTTGCTGGAAAGACGGGTACTACTCAGAACAACACCGACGGATGGTTTGTTGGAATGACTCCAGAACTGGTAACAGGTGTTTGGGTTGGAGCGCAGGATCCAACGATTCGTTTCTCGAGCACAGGTCTTGGACAAGGGGCGAATACAGG
>CAMCUG010000132.1 GCA_945878835.1 Chryseobacterium gleum
TGCGCACGAATGAGAATCAGCCACGTTACAAGATCCATCGCTTTCAACACATCTACGCTTATATTCTTTACTGTTTAACATACATTTCTTGGATTTGGATCGACGATGTGAAGAAATACAGAACTCAACAAGTGGGTATTACCAAACTGAAAAAGTTCACGTTCATCAATCACTTTACTTTTTGGGCAACGAAGTTGAGTTACGTTGCTACGTTTATTGTTCTTCCAATTATTTTCAAAGGAATACTTGCAGCCATCTTGGGTTACTTGATCGTTTCTATGGTAACTGGAATTGTTATCGCTGTTGTGTTTCAATTGGCGCACGTAGTAGAATCTGTTTCCTTCAACGATCCTGATGATACTAACGGTATCATTGAACAAGAATGGGCCATACACCAAATCAATACCACCAGTAACTTCGCAACAAAGAATCCTTTGGTGTCTTGGTTTACAGGCGGATTGAATTACCAAGTGGAGCACCATTTGTTCCCTCGTATTTCACACGTTCACTACCCAGCGTTGAATAAAATAGTTCGCGAAACCTGTGAGAAATTCGGTGTTCAGTACCACGAATACGGAACAGTCATTGCCGCGGTGCGTTCACACACGCGTCACTTGAAATCAATGGGTATTGCGGATTAACCCTCGGTAAGTTTCAGACTTTGTGCCATCTCCGCTACTGCAGGACAAATAAGGGTGTTCCGAAAAGTAAGAGACATGATTTGGGTCATGTTTTTACGATCGGTATGCGGGTATTCTCGGCACGCCTTCGGCCTAACGTCATAGATGTTGCAACTGTTGTCTTCCAAATTCAAAAACGAACACGGACTTGAATTCAGCACCCAATCGCGCATCTCATCCATATGCAAATACTTGTCTGTAAACTCTGCAACGCGCATTCCCACGTGCTTTGCAATGCGTTCAATATCTACATCGCGAAAAATTGGACTCGTGGTTCTGCAACAATTCCCGCAGGTTAAACAGTCGGTCTTTGCAAAAACCTGCTTGTGCAGCGCATGAAAAACATCATCGATTTTTTTCTTCTTGGCTAAACGATTGAAGAGTTTCTTATTCTCTTTCACATTCCTTTGCGCTTCCTCTAAAAATCGTATTTGCCTGTCATTCATGTGGATCAGAAAATGCAGGGTTTTGTAAAAAAGAGGTGTCGGTTAAACATTTCAAAAACGAAATCAAATCCGACTTCGACTGCGCGCTCAATTGCAATCCGCCTACTGTAAATTTCATAAAAGGATCTATCGTTGCACTCGGTGTTCCTCCGCTGTTGTAGTGATCTATCACTTGTTCCAACGTTGTGAATCTTCCGTCGTGCATATATGGTCCAGACAATTCAACATTGCGCAATGTAGGTGTTTTGAATTTTCCATTGTCGTATACACTTCCCGTCACTGCACCTCTCCCCAAATCGCTGAAGCTTGCATCTAGCCCGTTGTTGTGAAATAAATAATCGCTCATCTGCATGCTTCCAAATCCGTGACAGTGGAAACAATCCGCACCAAAACTTCCTCCAGGAACATCATCTGGGCTGCCACCTTCGGTTAAGAAAAGATTGAACCCGTTTTGCTCTGCTAGCGTAAACTGGTATTGGCCAATTCGTTGTTTATCGAATTTTGAATTCGAAGAAATCATCGTTCTTAAGAATGAAGCAATGGCCTTTACTATTTTTTCTTTCGAAACTTCATTTGACCCATAGGCCTTGAAGAACAAAGCGTCATACAAGGGATCTGCATCTATTTGTTCAACAGCATGGCCCCAATTTTCTGCCATTTCAATGGGATTTTCAACAGGCTCATAAATTTGATCTTCAAGCGTAACAGCCCTTCCATCCCAAAAATAAGTTGGTGACCAACCCAAGTTTACGAGTGGCATGGCTTGACGCGTACCAACTTCACCATTGATACCAATGGAATACTGTCGCGGATCTGAAAATCCGTTCTCAGGTAAATGACAAGTCCCGCAAGACATCGCGTCATCACCACTCAATTTTTTTTCCCAAAATAAATAACGCCCCAAATTCACACTTTCTACCGTTAAAGGATTGTCTGCGGGAATATCCATGGGTGGAAAAAATGGCGGGATAACTAAATTATAAGGAGTAGCCATTGGACCTTCAGGCGCCTCATGCGTGCATGTCCACAAGAGACTTGCCAATGCAATAAGAAAAAAGAAAGTGAAACGCCTTGCCGTCATACTTCAAAAATACGCGAGAAAGAACAAACAAATTTATTTCATTCGCTAATCTTCCTCAGCCGATAAAAAAATTTCATTCTGAACGAAATTCCAGTCGGTCAACGTCTTCAAAAAAGCCACCAACGCCGCCTCTTCTTCCTTCAATAAATTTAGAGGCTTTACGCGTGCATCTTTCGTTGAACGAGTTCCTCCTCCGGTGTTGTAAAACGAAACCACTTCTTCCAACGAACTCATGGAACCATTGTGCATGTAAGGCGCTGTCAATTCTATGTTGCGCAAGGTGGGAGTCTTGAATTTCCCACGGTCAGATGTTTGATATGTCTTTCGTTCCAAACCAATGTCGGAATCTTCCAAGCCTAAACTAGAAAATTTGTAATCGGTAAAAAAAGGAAGCGCATGACAACTACTGCATTGGGTTCGATCAGAAAAAAACAATTCCATTCCCTGTTGTTCCACTTCAGAATAATCATTCGACTTCAAAAAATAATGTCGATCGAATTTTGAATCACCACTGATTAACGCGCGCTGAAAACAAGCCAAGGCGCGCGTTATCACAAACGCATCTAGATCCCTTCCATAGGCAGCTTTACTCAATGCTGAATAGTTTTCTCTCGACTTCAACCGATCAATGACTCCTTCCATACTCAACGACAATTCATGCTTCTCATGAATGGGTCCGAGCGCTTGCAATTCCAATGTTGGCACACCGCCTTCGCTCATGAAATAGGGAGACCACGCCAAGTTCGCGAGGGTGGGTGCGTTCCGAGCGAATTCATTTTCATGGAAGGAAGAAACCGTTCTTCCGTCGGTAAATGCCGCAGGTAAACGATGACATGATGCACAAGACTGATCTTCGTTCTTCGACAACTTCACTTCATAAAATAATTTCTTTCCCAATTCGAATCGAAGACGCGTGGGCTCATTTCCTTCCGGAAAAATTATAGGTGGAAAATAATGCGGCTGTTTGAATGAAATAGGTTTGTCCTGCAATCCTTCTTCGGCGCAGCCTGAAAGGATTCCAGCTAACAAAAAAAAGAAAACTATTATTCTCATTGAAGATGAAACGCTGAAACAAAGTTGTTCGTGATGCGCTCTGCCAAAGGAAAATTCGAAGTGGTGTGCGTAAGGTTGTCAATAGACAAATCAATTGGATCAAGAGGCGTGTTGAAGACACTGTCAATTGCAACTTCAATGTTGAACGTGCGCGCATCGCCTTCCGCCAAACTTACATTTCCTGTATTGAAATGCAAAACACGATACAACGGATCGTCGCCCATATGGAATGAATAAGAATCCATCAAAGGCGCATTTGGCAAGCCCGTTAGCTCATACCTTCCTTCCACCTTCACAAAAATATACCCAGTGTTCCAGTACCAAAACATGCCGTTGGAACCTTGCACACTCAGTGGATTGGAATTCGCGTATTGCGAGGGATCAACATTCTTGTTTAGATTACCAGGCACTCCTACACCGAAAGAAAGCGAAGAAAAAGTTTGCGGAGAAACATTCAACGAAAGCGTCTGCGGTTGAAGAAGAGTAAACATAAAAGCTTGTTTCAACAAGGTTGAATCAGATCCGTTGTGCGCATAAATATTCGATAAATAAAATTGCACGTTTTCCACTCTCAGCTGCTGCCCGAAGGAATTGGTGTAGACAGAATCAATAGAAAGAGCCTCACCGTTGTAAGTTGGAATAAATTTCAAATGAACCTTGGTCTCCGGAGTTGCGGGATTATCGTCACCGCAAGCCATGAAGAATACACTCAGTAGAACGACAAAGAAATAATTATTCACAATTTTCATTTTCATTGCTACATGGATTTACTTTCACTTCACAAATTAAAGATAACATTCAATTTGCAAATTTGACTTTCTATTGATGGAAAATGAACCCTTTCTCGTATTAAAAAGTTCTGCAGGTAGCGGAAAGACCTACGCTCTGGTTAGACACTTTCTTTTTTTAAGTTTAAAGAGCGAAGAAGCCTTTGCTTACAGCCACATTTTAGCTATTACGTTCACCAATGCCGCAGCTTCTGAAATGAAGGAGCGCGTAATGGAACGACTGCATGAATTCACCTTTCCAAAAGCATTGGAAGGAAAGAATGAATTGTTCAACGACATTCGAGAAGAACTCGATGTTTCACCCATGATTTTGCAAGAACGCGCAAGAAAAACATTGTCACACATGTTGCACAATTATTCGCGCTTAAGCATCAGCACCATTGATAGCTTTACGCACCGCATTGTTCGCGCCTTTGCGAAAGACCTTCAGATTCATCCCGACTTTTCCATTGAAATGGATACCGAGAAGTTTTTAGAGCAATGTGTAGACGCTTGTCTCGATGAAGTTGGAGAAGATGCTGAATTAACGACCTATCTCGAAAATTACGTTATGAGTAATTTCGAAGAGGAAGAAGATTGGAACGTTAAAAAAGGAATGATTGGCATCTCAAGACAACTGGTGAAAGAAGATGCCCGCGACATTCTTCAGCTGTTCGAGAATTTGCACATTACGGAATATGAACTCATAAAAAAAGCTTATCAAGCTAAACTGACAGAGCTTACGGAAGAGCTCTTCAATAGAATAGACAATGTCTTCGAGAAGATTGAAGAGAACAATTTGACAGCA
>CAMCUG010000133.1 GCA_945878835.1 Chryseobacterium gleum
TGAAGTTTGCTTTTTTCTGTTGCGATTTTATTTTCAATCGATGCTATTTCTTTTTCCCAAATGGAAAGACGTGGTTTCATGCGTGCTTCATCAAACGAGTAAACCCCAAGATTGATTTCTCGGGGAATTTTGTTTCAACAAAAGTAAAGGATACGTTGCGGCACAAAAAGTTAATTTGCTTTTTTAATGGTGAAGCCAAAGGTGCTTCCCACCTCTTCAGTGCTTCTTACGCTCATGGTCTGTTGGTGATTTTCTATAATGTGTTTGCAAATGGCTAGACCCAGTCCAGAGCCGCCCTCATGACGAGAGCGGCTTTTATCAACGCGGTAGAATCGTTCGAAGAGTCGCGCTAAATGTTCTTTTGCAATTCCAATTCCATTGTCGGCCACTTCAACCAAAATATTGTCGTTCATGTCGTAAAAGCGAATGCGTGTTTCACCGCCTTCGTTGCCGTAATTCACGCTGTTAACGATGAGGTTAATGAGCACTTGCTCAATTTTATTTCGGTCGGCTTCTACCCACAATTCGTTGAATGGACCGTCCTTAACGAAGAGGGTTGCTTTTTTTTCAGAAGCTAATTTTTCCAGGGAATCACAGACTTCATGTGCGAGTTGAAGAATATCGAATCGCACAACTTTTAACATAATTGCACCACTTTCGAGCTGAGAAATTTCGTCTAAGTCAGAAACTAAATGTTCCAATCGTTCACAGCTAGAGATTGCGCGATCAAGGAATTTCCGACGGAGGTCAGGATTCATGTCGTCATTTTCGGCTAGGGTATCGAGATAACCTTGAATATTGAAAATAGGGGTCTTTAATTCGTGAGCAAGGTTTCCAACGAATTCTTTTCGGAAGTTATCGGCTTTTTGAAGGTCTTTAATTTTTTCAATTTTTTCTTCAGCCCAATGCGCAACGTCCTGATTTACTTCAGCCAAAATATCAGTGCCCATTTCCAAGCCTTTTTTTTCGCTTTGTGTTTTAAAGGAATGAATGGTCTTGTAAATGACTTTCACCTTGCTGTAGAGGAATCTTTCGATGAATGTGTACACCACGAAATGGGTGATGGACATACCTAGCGTTATAAATAGCAATAGTAATTCAATTTCGAAATCGCGTTCAAGAAAATAGACCAGCAGAAAGTAAATCGTTGCAAGAGGCAACACAACAAATAGAGCAGATACTAAGGCAACTTGTTTTGGAGTTCGAATATTCACAATTCGAATTTATAACATTCAGGCTTCGAATTTATAACCAACTCCCTTAATTGTCTTAAAATTTTCATCACCTAATTTTTCACGCAGCTTGCGAATATGAACGTCAATGGTTCGGTCACCCACAATCACATCATTTCCCCAAATAGAATTTAATATGTTCTCCCTAGTAAAAACGCGTCCTGGCGCACTAGACAGTAAAACTAAAAGTTCGAATTCTTTTTTTGGCAGTTGAATATGAACGCCGTCTTTAGTCACTAAGTATTTATCACGATCAATTTCAATTCCACCGATGCTCATTTCTTTTTTCAAGTCACTTGGAGCGGATCTGCGAAGCAAGGCTTTTATCTTGGATACGAGTAAACGTTGGCGAATGGGCTTGTTAATGAAATCATCGGCTCCTGCTTCGAATCCAGCGATTTGGCTGTAGTCTTCGTTTCGCGCCGTTAAGAATGTGATAACTACGTTTTGCAGTGCGGGAATCTCTCTAATTTCTCGACATGTTTCCATGCCATCCATTTCGGGCATCATAACATCCAAAATAATTAAGTCGGGCAATTCTCTTTTTGCAACTTCAAGGCCTTTTCTTCCATTTAGCGCGGTGCAGACATCATACCCCTCTTTTTCCAAATTAAATGTGAGCAAGTCAAGAATGTCTTGTTCATCATCTACACAAAGTATTTTTGGTTTTTTTGCCATTCTATTGCAATCTTTGAAGCAAATTATTCGGAACGAAGGTATGCGTCTTTTAAAGATATAAAAGACACTTAAGGTTAACCTAAAGTTAAGTTTTCTTAACGCGGAAATGATATTAAAGTGAAACAATTTCAAAAAAAGGTAGTTTGGATTACTGGCGCAAGCAGCGGCATTGGCGAAGCTGTGGCAACGGCCTTCAGTGGAGCTGGAGCCGTTGTAATTATTTCGTCACGAAGAAGAGAAGAGTTGGAGCGCGTTAAAGCGACCTGCACGGATTCTGACAATGTCCATGTTTTCCCGTTAGATTTAACCGATGGTGAATCCATTAGGGAAGTGTCGAATGATGTATTGTCGAAGTTCCAAATAGATATTTTATTCAATAACGGAGGAATAAGTCAGCGCTCATTGACTTCTGAAACTACCATAGAGAATGACAGGAAAATTTTCGAAGTGAATTATTTCGGACATGTGCAAATGACGAAGGCTGTTTTGCCTCAGATGTTAGCGCGAAAGACTGGACACATAGTAACTATTTCTAGTTTAACGGGTAAGTGGGGATTCTATCTACGTTCTGCTTACGCGGCATCGAAGCACGCGTTGCATGGTTTCTTCGATTCGTTGCGCATGGAGGTAGAAGATTTAGGTCTGCAGGTTACACTTATCACCCCAGGGTTTATTGCCACAGAAATTTCAAAACACGCCATCGATAAATCGGGAAATCCTTCAGGCGAAATGGATAACAATCAGGCGCAAGGAATTTCACCAGAGGAATGTGCAAAGCAAATCTTAGCAGGTATTGCGGCAGGGAAAGAAGAGTTTGGCGTAGGCGGAAAAGAATTGCGTGCATTGTTTTTACACCGTTACTTTCCGAAATTATTTAAGAAAATTTTGAAGCGACAAGCTGCGCGTTAGTCCTTAATCTGAGAAAAGCGCAAAGCGTTCAACATAAAGTTAGGAAGCGGTTTTAGCGGATCACGTTTTTCAACATTCAAAAAGATTCCCCACTTTTCTACAATAGGAACTTTGTAAACTTCGATAAGTTCAATAAGTGTTCTATCCGGATCATCGATATAGGTGCAATGCACTTTGGTCTGCCCCATACTAAGCGCGTCGTTACTGTCGCATCTAAATGCAAATCCTTGCTCGGCTAATTTCCCACCCAATTTTTTCATTCCCTTCACGTCGAGCCCAAGATGAACGAACCCTGAATCGCCCCAAACACGACCTTCAAAGGTGCGCGCGGGAACACGATCCAACGCTTGAACCAACTCAATGAATGTGCTTCCCATTACGCGCGCAAATCCACCTCCGGTGGGTACCGATTGCTTTAAGCGCACACGACGATATTGTTCTTTTCCACCGGGTAAATGTCCCCAATCGGTAAATGTCCCTGTGCGATCGTAAACAACTTCATTATAACCCAAAAGATTTGAATACAAATTCAATGCGGCTTCCATATTTGTTACACCAATGCTGCAACCTGCCACACCGTTGCTCGCATGCCCCATGTCTCTGTAGCATTCGCTGGTAGGCTCTACACGGAAAAAGTTTCCATCGAGATCGCATAAATCGAATACCTGCTGTTGAGCAGGATTCAATGCAATCTCACTCACTTCATGCGCTCCGTTTTGTTTGCAATACGCATGCATATGTTTCACATCACGTGCCTTCATGTGAGTTTGGAAAATATGAAGGTCACCTACTTTGATTTGAAAATTTGCTTTACGTGGCTCAAAGGTGGTTGGACGAATGACTTCCATAGCACAACCGCCTTGCAAGTTCATAATCATACTCGCGCGTTTGGTAATAGTCTTCCCATGCGTGTAGCAATCCATAAGCGGTGCGGGCTGAACACTGTCGAAAAATGGAATATTCATTCCGAAAATCTTGCGGTAATATTTCAGCGAAGCATCCATGTCTTGCACGGCAACACCAATGTGCTGAATGCTATTAATTCTGTTCATCACAAATGTGTTTTAATTGACTAATACATTGCTCTTGCGCAGCCTTCCATTTGGAATAGTCTACACTACGTTGAGAACAATCTTTTTTGTATTTAATAATTTTTTTGAAACGGTCGAAGCGCATGCGTGAACGAACTTCAAACACACCTATTCCCGCAAGAATTAGCACTCCGAGAAAATAGTTTATTCCGAAAAAAGGAAAGGCTATTGCAAGAATGAAAATGTAAGGAATACTGAAGAAGAGCTTAAATGCAATGCGAATGGAGTTGTGGAAGAGAGGGTCTTTGACTTTTGTTCGAACGAAATTCTCCGTGAAATTTGAAATGGGAAAGAAAATGATTTTGCCAATTAGTGAAAAGGGAACCGTAATGAACACGCGCAGGGTATTCCAGAATTGCCATTGCTGAGTTTCGAGTTCAGTCTTATTCGAAAATGAAAGTTCCTTGGATAATTGATTGAAGGATTTTACTTCGTTCAAGAATTGAATTTTTTCAAATCGATTGGCGTTAACCATATCCTGATAAATAAGCACGTTTTCGTGCCAATCGTTGTAAGGGTGAACGAAGTGTAAGAGGTCTTGAACTGTTAAGTATTCTTCGTAATAATCGTCGTTACGAATGTCTGTCATAACCGCATGTATATGCTGACTTATTTCAGCGACCAATTCGTTGGCCCAAATAGCCTTGTTGGCTGTTGTGTAATCTTCTTTTGAAAGGACAATGGGTTTTCCTATGCGAAGCAGGAAGTTGCCATCCTTTTCGAAGAATTCAGAATATTCTAACCCCAAGGATAAAATTCTAATTTGCTGCAAATTCGGATTCGCTTCAAAGGTTCCAATGATTAATCTTCCAACACCTTTTTTTAAGGGTGTGTTAAGCGATTTTTTTCCTTTGTGTGTTCCTTCAGGAAACAAGCTAATCCACTGTCCTCGATTCAAGCGCT